>JBJTWF010000041.1:0-11281 GCA_046081565.1 Flavobacteriales bacterium
GGTTTGGTGGGATAATTTTGGGGATTCCTAATTACTTCTCGATTTATCTTTTGGTTAAATCCTACAACACCCTTGATCTTCAACCCCACCAAATTCTATCTATTGCCAACGTGGGAGTAGTTATTTTAACATCCATACTTGGATTAACCGTGTTCAAGGAAAAATTTACGGCGCAAAAAACGTTCGGTTTGTTGCTATGCCTAGCAGCCTTGGGTTTAACGATTGGATTCGGATAACCGTTTCTAGTATTAATTCCTTAAATTTGAGTTGATGTATAAACTTCTACTTCCACTGCTAACCGTAATACTGGTTTCAACATCAAATGCGCAAGTATTTATCAACGAAGCAAGCAATTCAAACGGCACCAATTACGTATTAGCCAATGGCAATTCGCCCGATTGGATTGAACTTTACAATGCCAATGCTTCTCCACAATCGCTTCAAGGGCTTTATTTATCGGATAACAAAGCGAATTTATCCAAATGGGCATTCCCTCCAATTTCCATCCAAGCGAATAGTTTTACAACCTTGTTGGCAAATGGACAAGGAACCACTTATTTAGTAAATCATTTTGAGAGCCCAATTGATCACAATTCACTATGGTCCTATACCATCCCGAATTCCGCGATTCCAAATTGGCATACAACGGCATTTGATGCCTCAAGTTGGAGTATAGGAAAAGCGAGTATTGGGTACGGTGACGGGGACGACAGCACGGACATTATTGGTCCAGCAACTACCGTATATGCACGAGTGAACTTTAATATCACCAATTTTAATGACATTGTTAAAGCATTCTTAGACATCGATTATGACGATGGATTTGTAGCATACCTCAATGGAATTGAAATTGCTCGGGTTGGATTGGTAGGTAATCCACCAACCTTTGATGAATTAGCTGCAGACCACGAAGCCCAGCTCTTTCAAGGAGGTAATCTTAGCAGTTATGATTTGGATATGAGCGTGATCAGCAATTTATTGCAAAATGGAACTAACGTACTTGCCGTTGAAATTCATAATGCTTCCTTAACAAGTTCAGATTTAACCTGCAGGCCATTTCTTACCTTCGGTTTGGCTTCACAACAACAACAATTTAATGGATATGTACATCCCTTTTTTAACACTCCACAAGCCGGATCACTAGAAACAAATTTCTCCATTGCCACAGGAGGAGAGACCTTGTATTTAAGCAATTCAAATGGAATTATTTTGGACAGCTTGATCGTTCCTGATCTTGAACCTAACATGTCCGTTGGGAAGAAATCAGACGGGTTGAATTCGTGGTTTATTTTTCCTACACCTACACCGAACACCTCAAATAATTTGTCAGCGTCCTTCATTGGGTATGAAGAACAACCTACGCTGGATGTTGTAGGGGGAATCTTTCCAAATGCGATAACCGTTAATGTAATAAATCAGTCTACCCAAAATGGAATCTTAAGATATACCTTGAATGGACAGGATCCAGACGGGTCTTCAACGTTGGTTAGTGGACCCATCACTGTTAATACGAGTGCAGTACTCAAGGTTCGTTGTTTTCCCAATGGAACGAATCGAATAGTAAGCCCGATTGAAGCAGAAACGTATTTGATTAATGAAAATTCTACCATCCCCATTGTTTCATTAACCATTGATGATGATGATTTGTATGGACCGAATGGAATATTTGATAATTGGTGGACCGATTGGAAAAGACCCTGTGTAATTGAGTATTTTACCCCAGACGGCGTAAAACAATTTGAAAGTAAAGCCTCCGTAAAACCGGATGGTGGCGCAGGTGGTAGTCGTTCAAATCCTCAGCACAGTGTGACTGTAGAACCCGCAAATACCACGTTCGGCACCGGAGAAAATATACATTACCCGCTGTTTCCAGAAAAACCCTATGTGAATGATTTACAAGCAATTTATATTCGGAATGGAAGTAATTTTTGGAATCAATACCATCAACGTGATGCTACCTTTATGCGGGTTATGCGGAAATCACACGCGAATTCGCAAGCATATAGACCTGCCAACGTGTTTTTGAACGGTCAGTACTTCGGTGTTTATGAATTGCGTGAAAAGGCGAACGAGACCTATTTCAACGAGAATTATGGGAATCATGTTGATAGTCTCGATCTTCTCTCGGTGAGTTATTTTTACGGCAGTGTTCTTCGTACTGTCAAAGGTTCGGATAGCTCCTTCTTTAACATGGTGAATTTCATTACCACCGCGGATAAAACAAATCCAAACTATTTGAGTCAATGCGACAAACGCTTAGACCTTAAAAACTATACGGATTATATTGCTGCAGAATTATGGTATGGTAATGTCGACTGGATTTATAACAACATGAAAATCGCTCGCACGAGAAGCACCGATAATAAATGGCGTTTTTTCTTACAAGATGTGGAATGGGGCCTCGGGGGTTGGACGGATTACAATGCCAACATGTTCGATTGGTTTCAGTATGCCATACAACAAAATACCTATTACGATATTCACAGTAACTTAATGCAGGATAGTAGCTATCGGAATTACTTTATAAACCGATATGCGGATTTGATGAATACCACACTGCATCAAAATACTTACACTCCTATTATCAATCAAATGTACGACGAACTTCTTCCTGAAATGCCTCGACATTTTGCACTTTGGACAGGAGACATACCTGGAGGAATGAATACCTATACGTATAACAAAAATGTGATTTTGGGACAATTTAACAACCGAAACAATGCGGTCAGAAACCAAATGCTGGGTTATTATAATTTACAAAACAAGGTGAATGTCACGTTGAATACGATACCAGCGGATGCAGGTTACATTAAGATCAGTACTATCGTTCCGGATTCATTGCCATGGACTGGTGTTTACTTCAATGGAAATCCAGTTAAAATAACCGCTGTCGCAAATCCCGGATATACCTTTGATCATTGGGAGAATAACATAAACCTCCCTGCCAATCTTCTGAATCAAGAATCCGTAGCAGTTAATATTGCTACAGATGATTATTTTACTGCGGTTTTTACTGGAACTACATCACCTCCTTCGTTAACAATTTCAGAACTCAATTATCGGCCAGATGCCAGCATAGATGGGGGTAATTGGCTTGAATTACACAATTTCGGAAATACCGAACTCAACCTGACTGGTTGGTCTTTAAAAACTAATGATTTTTATAATGGATATTCGTTCAATGACGGGGTTAAGATTCCTGCAAATGGATACCTTGTAGTTGCTCAAGACACGCAATTATTTCATGCTGTATATCCTACAATTACTAATGTAGTTGGAAATCTACGCTTTGGTTTTGATAATAACATGGACTCAATCTACATATTCCGTCCAAACAACGATACCTTACTTGCCATGAAATATACGAACGATGCGCCGTTCCCTCGATGTGCAGATGGATTTGGTAGAACCTTAGAAAACAAGTTTACCAATGCTATCCAACTTGACTCCTTGTCTTGGTTTTGCGGGTGTATCGCAGGGTCACCAGGTATGGCTTATTTCCCATGTGATGAACCGGTGATTTTCAGTGAATTTAATATAGGAAAACTGAATATCAATCACAACGCGGAGGACTGGATTGAAATTCAAAACGTAAGCAATTTACCCATGAATTTTAATGGCTATGTTTTTAAAGACGAAAAACAAAACAATGTTTTTTCATTGGATGGACTTCAACTTGAACCGCAAGAATATGCTGTAATCATAAAAGATTCCAGCCTTTTCCATTACCGGCACCCTGAATTTAATGGGAAAGCACTTTATCAACTGGGGTATGGTATTTCCAGAAACGACGCCCTTCGTATTTACCGTTCCGATGGTACACTCATACAAAGTATCGTTTATGATACCTTGGGCCAATGGCCAAACCCACCTTTTGAAACCGATATCACCTTTGAATATATGACGACAGGTTCCAATCAAACCTTACCGAGTAATTGGTTTCCTGGCTGTGAGGGAGGATCTCCTGGACGAGAATATACGGATTGTCCCGTACTCCCTGATGGTTCACAAGCGTGGATCTACCCCAATCCAACCCAAGGTAGCCTTCACGTATCCGTGGAAAATCAATCGTTAGGAATTACTACCCTCGAAATATATACGGTAAGCGGTCAAGTTATCCACAGAAGCGAAATACCAGCCTCTGTAAACTCCGTGGTAGACACGGAACTTTCCCTTTTCGATATCGGATGCGGATATTATTATTTGAACATTATTAAAGGAGGAGAAAGAATTACCCTTCCTTTTGTGAAGATTTAGTCCAAATTTGCCTGAGAAAGAAGGGTAATCATGGCCATGCAGACAATAAATAATTGAGTGGCTGTTTCATCGTCCATGGAGGTACCATCCTCATCATCGGTAGAAACTTCAGCAGCCATGAATTGGATCAAATGGGGTTGGTCTGAAAACTCTTCCAACATCTGCTCTGCCGCACTACCATCCTCGCCAAAATATTCGTCCAATAAAGCGTTAAATGGCTCCTGAAATGCGTCAATTTGTGCTTCGGTAACGGTCCCGGGTTCTATTCCCGCTTGATGAAAGGATTCATTAATTACCCAAAAATAATAAAGTAAATAGCCTTCCAACGCTTCGTTTTCATATTCTGAAGAGGCCGAAAGAACATAATCCAATAAGATGGGTTGCTTTTTTGAAAAGGAGTCTATTCCCGCTTCCAATTGGTCATCGTTTGCTTGATCTACAATGGCCAGCGCCGCTTCAATGTCATTGAGTTGAATATGTTTCATAACACAAAGGTAGGATAATTCATCGCAAAAAGATGTGTAACTTCAGATACAATTCCAATGGGTTCATTTCACTACTTTCGCCATATGAAAAGAAAAGTTTTTTGGTATTCGAGCATCGTATTGCTCGGTCTGGTGGTAGGATACGGATATTATCATTTTTATGGTTGTACTAATGGATGCAGCATAACGGGTAGTCCCTGGAAAGCAAGTCTCTATTTTGGGGCCATGTTTTTCCTAGGAGGCAATATTATTATTGAGTCATTTAACAAGAAAAAATCATGAACGAAATCAAAGGAACAATTATCGATGTAAGAACTAGAGAAGAATTTAACGGTGGACACGTTGCTGGGTCTATCAACCTTCCTTTACAAGAACTAATGAACCATGTAGAAGAAATAAAAGGAATGACCTCCCCCATCATATTTTGTTGTGCATCGGGAGGAAGAAGTGGTCAAGCAACCCATTACTTTCAATCCATAGGCGTTGATTGTGAAAATGGAGGCGGATGGATGGAGGTGAATTACCGATTAAATGCATAAGCCATGGGACTATTCAGTAAACTCTTTGGAACATCAGTTGACTATGCCGAATTAGTAATAAATGGAGCATTAATTTTGGATGTTCGCACGCCTAGCGAGTTTTCGGGTGGCCATATAAAAGGATCCAAAAACATTCCTTTGCAAAGCCTTAAACAACAGCTTGGGAACCTCCCAAAGGATCGAATAATTATTACTTGTTGTGCTTCTGGAATGCGCAGCGCCTCTGCAAAATCGCTACTAAAGGCTGAGGGTTGGAAAGAGGTCCACAACGGTGGCGGTTGGATAAGCCTTAAAAACAAGCTGTAAGTTGCAATGTTGAGTCCTTAGCGGGAAACCCTTGGATTTAAATTCGTTTAACTACCTTTGTAATCCTATTAAAAAATACATAGCATGCCACTGTGGAATATTTTTAGTAAGGAGGATTTAGCGCAACAACTGCGAGAAAAAGGACATGAGTATACCTTGGTCTCTTTTTATCAATATGCCAAAATTAAAGATCCTCTTTCGTTTCGAAATCAACTTTTTAGCGATTGGACACCCCTAGATATCATTGGAAGAACCTATGTTGCACACGAAGGGATTAATGCACAAATCGCAGTTCCTAAGCAACATTTTGAGGCATTTAAAAACCGACTCTACGCTTTTCCTTTCCTCAAGGGTATTCGATTAAATGTGGCTGTAGACAGTAAGGTAACTGAATTTCCTTTCCTGAAACTAAAGATCAAGGTTCGAGATAAGATTTTGGCAGATGGCTTAAACGACGATTCGTTTGACGTAACCAATAAAGGTAAACATCTTAATGCACAGGAATTTAATGCATTAACGGAGACAAGCGACTGTTTAATCGTTGACTTCAGGAATCACTACGAACACGAAGTTGGTCATTTCACAGGAGCCATTTTACCCGATGTTGACACCTTTAGAGATTCATTACCTCGCATTGAAAAAGAAATTCTGAATGGAAACGAAGACAAAAACGTCATCATGTATTGTACTGGTGGTATACGATGTGAGAAAGCCTCAGCATGGTTTAAACACCGGGGATTTAACAATGTATATCAACTGGACGGAGGAATAATTAAATACGCGAACGAATGTAAAGAATTAGGCCTTGAAAACAAGTTTGTAGGTAAGAATTTTGTGTTTGACGAACGGCGTGCGGAGCGGATTTCTGAAGAAATCATAAGCCAGTGTCACCAATGCGGAGCCCCATGTGATGATCATACCAACTGCGCTTTCGAGGGATGTCATCTTCTCTTCATTCAATGTGAAACATGCAAAAAAGCCATGGAAAACTGTTGTTCAGATGCTTGTAAAGAAATTATTCTGCTTCCAGAAGAACAGCAACGAGCCATCCGCCAAGAGGTGACCAAAAGCAACTTAATTTTCAAAAAAGGACGTTCTGAAGCCCTTAAATTCAAAGGAATGAAGTAAATCGTTTATCTTTGAATAAATTTAGGCCTTATGTCCTCTACTCTTTTTATTAACTGGTCTTTTGATTCTAAAATCTTTCAAGATTTTCCCACACCAAATTGGTATGGACTCTTGTTCGTGTCGGGAATGATTTCTGGATATTTCGTTATTAAGAAAATGTTCAAGAAAGAGCAAATCTCCAATGACACACTAGATCAATTGGTCATGTATATGGTACCTGCAACCATTATCGGAGCTAGGTTAGGACATGTCTTTTTTTATGGACCCTATTGGGGACCGGAAGGGTATTTATCGAATCCAATCAAAATTCTATACGTTTGGGAAGGTGGATTAGCCAGTCATGGTGCGGCTATTATAATTCTTATCGCCTTGTGGTATTTCTCTAAAAAAGTTATTCAAAAACCCTTCTTATGGATTTTAGATCGCATCGCTGCCCCAATAGCTATTGCCGGAACCTTTATTCGACTCGGAAATTTAGTAAACCATGAAATTGTAGGTCACAAAACCTCCGTTCCTTGGGGATTTAGGTTTTTACATCACCCGCATCATAGGAATGACGTAAACCTTCAAACCTTTGATTGGTCAACGGTGGAAGTTCGACATGCTACCAATTTATACGAATCCATGGCTTACTTACTTTCCTTTGGGATTCTTATGTTTATCTTTTGGAAAAAAGACGGATGGAAAAAACCAGGTCTCGTGTTCGGTACCTTTTTAGTATTGATCTTTGGATTCCGTTTTCTTATAGAATTTTTAAAAGAGGGACAAACCGACAACGATAATGCGGTGCATTTATGGACAGGAATAAACACGGGTCAATGGCTAAGCGTTCCATTGGTAATTACAGGCTTGGTGCTCGTTTATTTGGCTAGAAAAAAAGAACCGATAAACGCTTAGTGTACTTTTGAAATTAAGATTTGTTGATTCCTTTATATATTTGTAAAAAATACAGTTCCTATGGCGGAAAAGATGACACAAACGAAGGTAAAAAGTAGCAAAACGGAAGCTCCTGCTTTCCCGAAAGAAACCTACGTCAAGTGGTATCGCGACATGCTTTTGATTCGACGTTTTGAAGAGAAAACAGGACAATTATATATTCAACAGAAATTTGGTGGTTTTTGTCACTTGTACATCGGTCAAGAGGCCATCGCCGTGGGTACAGCAAGCGCAGTACGCCCAACGGACAAGCACATGACAGCGTATCGGGATCACGCCCACCCCATTGCTCTTGGCACGAATCCTAGGGTACTAATGGCCGAGTTATTTGGCCGGATCACGGGATGCTCTAAAGGAAAAGGAGGATCCATGCACTTCTTTGACAAAGAGAAAAATTTTATGGGTGGCCATGGTATCGTAGGAGCACAAATACCAATGGGTACCGGAGTTGCGTTTGCGGAACAATATAACGGAACGGAAAACGTAGCCATCGTTTCTATGGGAGATGGTGCCGTTAGGCAGGGAGCGCTTCATGAAACCTTTAATATGGCGATGATTTGGAAATTGCCTGTCATTTACATTATAGAAAACAACAACTACGCGATGGGTACTAGTGTGGAAAGAACCACGAATGTTACCGATTTATCCAAAATAGGTCTTTCCTACGAGATGCCTTCGAAAATCGTCAATGGAATGCGACCGGAAGACGTTCACTATGCCATCGAGGAGGCCGCAGCGCGTGCCCGACGTGGCGATGGTCCTACGTTACTTGACATTCGAACCTATCGGTACAAAGGACACTCGATGTCAGACCCTCAAAAATATCGCTCCAAAGACGAGGTTAATGATTGGATGGACAAAGACCCAATCGATCACGTCAAAGAGGTAATAGAAGCGCAAAAATGACTTACTGAAAAAGAATTTGCTGAAATCGATGCGTGGGTAAAAAATGAAGTAGACGAAAGCGTCTCCTTTGCAGAAAACTCACCCTATCCTGAGCCGGAAGAATTATACCTCGACGTATATATGCAAAAGGATTATCCTTATATTAAAGAATACTAAAAAAAAGTAGATGGCCGAAGTAATATACATGCCCAAACTAAGCGACACCATGACCGAAGGGGTTGTTGCTTCATGGTTAAAAAACGTTGGTGACCCCGTAAAATCTGGTGAATTACTTGCTGAAATTGAAACCGATAAAGCCACCATGGAATTCGAGTCTTTTTACGATGGTGTTTTACTTCATATTGGTGTTGAGACCGGAAAAGGCGCTCCTGTGAATGCGTTGTTGGCAGTGATTGGAAATTCAGGAGAAGATATTTCTGCCATTTTAGCTAACTCCTCAACCGCTGAAGTAAGTGCAGAAGTGGCCCCTAAACAGGAACAAGAAGCCCCAACGCCAGCGGCTACCCCTACTCCCGCCCCCATACCTGCCCCTGCCCCTTCGGTTGCTAATCCTGTCAAACCAAGCGCCCCCTTAGTTGTTGCATCGAATGACCGGGTTTATGCCTCACCATTGGCGAAAAAGCTAGCCGACGAACGAGGAATTGATTTAAACTATATCCAAGGTTCCGGTGAAAATGGACGTATCGTTAAACGCGATGTAGATCACTATCAACCTCACCCGAATGGAACGACAACGTCGGCAGGAAAATCAATAGGCCTCACTTCAGAGACGTTTACCGATGAACCGGTTTCTCAAATGAGAAAAACGATTGCGCGTCGTCTCGCAGAGAGTAAGTTTACCGCTCCTCATTTTTATCTTACGCTTGACATCGATATGGACCATGCTATTTCATTTAGGTCCTCGGTAAATGCCACCGAAGGTTATAAAATTTCTTATAATGACATGGTCATTAAAGCAGTAGGGTTAGCACTTAGAAAACACCCAACGGTGAATTCCGCATGGATGGGAGATTTTATTCGAAGAAATCAACACGTACATATCGGAGTCGCTGTGGCTGTTGATGAAGGACTTTTAGTACCTGTAGTTCGTTTTGCTGATACCAAAGGATTCATGGAAATTTCAGCAGAAGTAAAAGACTTTGCTGGACGAGCCAAAGAGAAAAAGCTACAGCCTTCGGATTGGGAGGGCAACACATTCACCATTTCAAACCTTGGAATGTTTGGCATCGAGTCCTTCACAGCGATTGTAAATCCACCAGATAGTTGTATTTTAGCAGTAGGAGGTATAAAGGAGATTCCTGTGGTAAAAAAAGGCCAGGTAGTTCCAGGAAACGTTATGAAAGTGACGTTGTCCTGCGATCATCGGGTGGTTGACGGTGCCAGTGGCGCTGCATTCCTTCAAACCTTTAAAAACTACATGGAAAATCCGATTTCGATGCTCCTATGAGTTCGTAAATCGTATGAATCTAAAAAACCTATCGCTACTACTTCTACTTCTCTGGGGTAAAGACTCCTGGAGTCAAGCGACCGTCAGGGTTACCGTATTATCGGTTCAAACCGCCATATTTCAAGATTGCGATGGACTATTCAGTGGAAACTCTGATTTTGTTTGGGAATTTACGGCAACCGACAATACCCTTGGCTATTCTAATAACAACCCCGCCCTCTTTGGAATTTTTGGGTTCAATTATGCTTTTAAGAATAATGATAATGGTCCTTATACCATGACATCCCCTGGGGGGAATTTTTCACCCAACAGCGGATTATTCTTTAACCGAGATTACTTATGCCCTACCAACGTTCCCACCACGATTAACTTAGCCTGGGAGGCCTATGAAAACGATGATATTGGTAATTATGATATTTTGGGATTAAACGATGGGAATACGAATATACAAAACGTTACAATGCCCGTTCCTGTGGCCGCAGGTAGTTTATTTTACACCTTTACGGCTTGGTCTGTGGACCCTGGATGCAATCAAACGTACACCATCAATCTTCGCGTTGACCGTATACCCTTGGTGGTGAATTATATGCAAGACAACATCTGCAATGCAAACCTGCTATCGTTAAACACCACCTACAGCTTTGGATGGTGTCCCGCCTCTTTGGAACCGAACGAACCTGCGGCCAATGACGTTCAAAATGCCGGATCCTTGTGGTCTAAATTTGTTGCTCCTGCCTCAGGAAGTGTCCAGGTTACAACCGATTTAGCGGGGACTCAAATTGGCACCTATTTTCAACTATATCATGCCGCTGACGCAGGAAATTGCACCGATGGTATCCATGCCGTTACCGGAGCATTAATCAAGAATAAATTTGAGTATTTATCGAATATCGAGTTTTCCGATGGGATCGATTTACTTGGAATTGACCCTGAAGCTGAAATTACCTTGGATGCCTGTGATCCAATTCCACTCATTTCGTATCAAAAACTGATTCCCGGGGAAACGTATTACATTCAACTGTGTGCGGATCAAGTCAACGACAACGGATATTTTCAATTGCGTGTTAATGGTTTAGGAGGAGGTGCTCCCAACGTGGAAGATATACCCTGCCTATCTTCGACCGTGAACTATGGGAATGCCGCTATTTCTTCGGGAGCAAATTCAACAGCAACGACAACCTTACCTTTCGGGTGCGCTTACGATGGTGGAAACAATGCCGCGGAAACGGGGCAAGCGCATACCTCGTCCAATCCGAGTCAATACCATGCCTATGATT
>JBJTWF010000042.1:0-2296 GCA_046081565.1 Flavobacteriales bacterium
CTTCGTTGCCGTTTGAAAATGGGAAATCGATTTTCCGCTACCCAATAATACCTCCAACGCACGAATGACCCTACGTGCATTATTCATATCGAGGGTATCTACCAATCCTGGATCGGACAACCGCAACATGTTTTGCAAGTGCATTATCCCATTGTCGATATGTGCATGCTCTAGTTCTTTTCGTATTTCAGGAAAAACAGGCACAGGGTCTAGTCCGAACGTTAGGCCATCAAGGAACTGATTCGATCCCCCCGTGAGAACAACACGCCCAAACTGTTCTCCTATCCTTTGAAGTAATGGTAAAGCAGAATCCATGTAGCTTGAAACATTGATTGGGTCAGAAAGGGTATTGGAATCTATAAAATGATGCCTCACTGCGCCTAACTCTTTTTGGGTAGGCTTGGCGGTTCCTATGTGCATTTCACGATAAAATTGACGTGAATCAAAGGATATTATTTCAGTATTGAAGTGTTGTGCTACCTTAACCGCTAATTCCGTTTTTCCTGAGGCCGTTGGGCCATGAATGATGATCGCTTCGATCATAGGCTTACACCGACCAAAGAAGGTAAATTTGGTAAACAAGATCCGCGTATTGATGCGCTGGCCCTGTATATTTACCATTCAAAACTTCCGCGCGATTAAAAACGGAAGGATCGGAAAGGCTTTCAACCACCGTTTGAACATGACCATCCCAAACTAAGGGGTTGAGTCCCTTTGAGCGCGCGACTCGTTGGGCGTCCTCGATATGTCCTTTCCCTGCATTGTAGGAGGCTAAGGTGAATTTGATTCGCTGATCAAGGTCAGGAATCTCTGACCAAGCAGCATAAACTTCATCTAAAAGGCTAAGCGATGCCTCCAATTGAATTTCAGGTTTACTTTCACGGGTTAGGCCATAATGCTCCGCTATGTACGGCATGAATTGCATCAAACCAATCGCATTTCCCGGACCAATAGCCCGAGGATTAAACGTGGATTCTTTAAAGGCAATTGCCGCAATTAAACGCCAATCCCATCCGTGTAATCGCGCTATTTTTTGAAAGGATGCATCTAAAGGAGATATTTTACCTTGCCATGGTTTTGGAACTTTGAAAAGTGTTAAGTCTAACCAACGTTGTTTTCCAAAATAAAAGGAAGAAAGTTTGGAGAGTTCTTTTTTGACGTGTTGAGAATGAAGGGTAGCCTCTATGGTGGAAAGTAAGGAAGAAGATCGTTTGGGTAGGATTAACACCAGGTCTTTCGCTTTTGCTTGGGTGTTTAATTCTTCTAGTCCCGTACCTTTGAAATAAGGCATCGTGTCTTTTTCATCACCCTCATTGGATAAGTCTTCCTTTTGACTAGCGTTAGGCGTTTCATACATTTCGCCGGACGAGGATTCAGGTTTCGCCAACCATACCTTTCTTCGGATGAGAGGGATTGAGGTACATGAGGGAAACATTGAGGCTTCAGAAGCCTCTGTGATTAATCCATCCGACAAACCTTTTGATAAACGTGATTCTGCCTCCTGGAGGGTCTCGACGATGGTAATTTGAACTTGCTTGCGCGTATTGTAATGGATTACCTTTGCTATGTCATAATATATTCCAGTCGTATCCCCCTTGATACTCAAAAAACGAGCGTCTTTCACTACGACTAACTTCAACGATTCAGGCTGTGAAGCAAACGATGATTTATGAATGTCGATAGACGTTATGCTTAGGCTGATGCTCAAAAAAAGCGATGCCTCGAAGAGGAAAACCGAATATATTTTGGTCCACATTTCAACAAATTTCGGTTAATTCGATAAAAAAAAAAAATTTATCTAGGATGCATTGTCAATTCAAAAATTAGTTTAACCTTTGGTTTACAGATATTAATTTCACATGAGCGATCAAAACGAAATTTATTCAAAAGTAGTTCGGGCAGGAAAAAGAACATACTTCTTTGACATAAAATCCACCAAAGGGAATGACTTATACATTACCCTTACTGAAAGTAAAAAAACGTTTGGTGAAGATGGGATGGACAACTACCAGAAACACAAAATATTCTTATACAAAGAAGATTTTGAGAAATTCAAGGAGGGGTTAGACGATGTACTTCTCAAAATTGAAGAATTAAAAAATCGTTAATCTTTCGGTTTTAATTTTATTTTCTATATTTGCAACCTCAAAAAGGGAGTTTAGCTCAGCTGGTTCAGAGCATCTGCCTTACAAGCAGAGGGTCGGCGGTTCGAACCCGTCAACTCCCACATAAGTAATCCTGATGTTTCGTCAGGATTTTTTTCTTCCGTAGGCATTAACCCAATATGCTTTATTCA
>JBJTWF010000043.1:0-3478 GCA_046081565.1 Flavobacteriales bacterium
TTCAGCTTCCCTATTATCTTGCCGAAATGGAACTTTTAGATAAAAAAGAAGGGGTGTTTTACCTTTTATACATTGAACAACGAAGTTCTGAAATAAAAAAATGATTAAACTTGTTAAAATTTAACCCTATGAAATTTCTTCCCTTTCTTTTTTTAATGGTAATAAATGCATCGATAGTAACCGCTCAAATAGGGTTTGATATCGCTGCAAAAGGACAATTTAACTCAACGTGGTTATTTAACAATAATATCTCAGATCTTGGAGATGAACAAAACTACGACCCGAGTTGGGGAAGCAATTACGGACTTGGGTTTGGATTACGAATGGGCTTTTTTTGCTTAGGCATGGAAACCAATTTTGGTCAGCATGTGGGAGGGTATAGTGGAACCGTACCCGTACTTTCACAGAGCTATACCTCAACCGTAAACCTAAAAACCTTTCAATTACCCATCTATCTTCGCTTTCAGAATAAAGGCGGCGCGTATTTTGAGTTGGGTGCTCAATACAACAAAATTCGGAATGCGATGTACACGCGCGAAGGTTTTTTATCAGGGACAACCGATGTTAATTCCGAATATGCAAAGTCTTATTCGACTGCCTTTATGGGGTTTGGTATTAATCGAAAAATACTAAAAAGTGTTCCCCTAGGTATCCTTTTCGGTGTTCGTTTGCAATATGGCATTAAAGATCCAAAAGGAGTTGATGCCCTTGGAAATTCTTTGTCCAACGCACTCCTTTACCCAACCTACCAGAAAACCAAAGTTGCTGCAGCAGGATTGAATTTTGGACTAGTTTATACCATCGACACCAAAGAAAAAGAATCCGGGTATTAATATCGATTCTTTGAATCCATCCATAGCGTTACTGGACCATCGTTCAGTAAGGACACCTTCATCTCTGCTCCGAATTTTCCTGTTTTTAAGGGTACACCAGACGCTTCCGCAAACATCGTAATCGCTTGTTCATACAAAGGAACCGCAATTTCTGGTGGGGCTGCGTCAATAAAACTGGGACGATTTCCCTTTTTAGTAGAAGCAAATAACGTAAACTGGCTCACCAAAAGGATGGATCCTTGAACCTCAGCAACGTTTAGATTCAATTTCCCTTGCTCATCTGAAAAGATACGTAATCCCGCGATTTTTTTGGATAAATACTCGATGTCCTCTCCAGTATCATGGCTAGAAATTCCCAAAAACACCAACAAACCCTTTCCAATTGAAGCGGTTATTTCTCCTTCCACGGTCACAGAAGCCTGGTTAACTCGTTGTATTAATACCCTCATGCGTATTTGTTTCTTCGGTAAGGATCGTCGTCGTTCTCCGCAAGCATAGAAACATAGTGATTATACCGCTGCCCATGGATTTCCCCTGAATTCACTGATGCAACTACCGCACATCCAGGCTCTCTTAAGTGCATGCAATTGTTGAACTTGCATTCCGACATTCTGGTCCGAAATTCGGGAAAATAGTGCGCTAAATGCTCTTTTTGTAAATCAATTAAACCAAAAGAACGAATGCCCGGCGTATCAATCACATAGGCACCACATTCCAACTTGTGCATTTCCGCAAACGTGGTGGTATGCTTCCCTTGACGATGGGCCGAAGAAAGCTCACCCGTTCTTAGGTTAAGGGTTGGATCCAAACCATTGACTAAGGAACTTTTTCCCACACCGCTATTGCCTCCTAACATGACTTGCTGTCCCTTCATGTGGTCGCGCAAAAAAGCCAAACGTTTAGGGTCATTAGCCTGAATGGCAAAACAGGGGTAGCCAAGGGATTCGTACAGCAATTTCCATTCTTCGAAGCGCTCATGGTCTTTTTCCCGGTACAAATCCGTTTTATTGAACAGCAATACCGAAGGAATTCTAAACGATTCTGCCGCCACTAAAAACCGATCAATGAACAAAGGGTGAGTTTCCGGAAAGCGAAGGGTAACAATTAGGTAAAAGGTGTCAATGTTGGCCGCCAACAACTGCATTTCCTTGCTTAAATTGGTGGCTTTTCGGGAAATATAATTAACCCTTGGCACAATATCTTCAATGGCAAAATTACCTTCGTCGTCTTTTTCGGCACTCAATACCACGCGATCTCCCGCTGCTATAGGATTCGTTAATTTCTTTTCCAGTTGGCGTAGCCTTCCTCGCAATCGAGCCCCCTGCACTTCGCCATCCATGGTCTCAATGATGTACCAACTTCCGGTTGACTTTAATACCCTTGCTTCCAAAAATTTACTTTATTATTCCGTTTTGAGGAAAATCGTAAGGAAGCTCACATCCGCTTTCCTGTAGCTTCATTCGAACCTTGTTTTTTGCCTTACCAAGGTAACGCGCAACGCATCGAGCATGGGAAGAAGAAGAAGCATCCAATTCAAAAGCTTCATAGCGTTTTTTATCCAACTTTCGAATCATGATAAACCGATTCGACCCCGCTCCATTTATTGGAAGGTTCAATGCCTGACGGATCCGTTGATGTAACGCCTCTTCCTTGTCCACCTGAAGGTAGAATGCCGTTAACCAATCCACGCCATTGGTTTTTTCCATTTCCTGATTTACCCTTTCATTGGCGGTGTTTATCGCTGCTAATCCTTGGGTCTCTGCAACATCATTTCCCACATAGGTAACATTTATTCCCCAACGAATACCCACTTCTTTAATCGCATTATTCCGCTCAAATCCAAAAGGACGGCCTGTTAAATAATACGTCATTTGCGCAGTACACCATAATCCAGAGAAAACGAAAACAATGGAACAGAAGATGCGCATCAGTATTTCAGGATTTTGGTGGTTTGCTGACCGGTAGGGTGTCCGAAACGCAAGTAGTAAACCCCGGAAGCCATCGCGGCAGCAGGAATAGTCGCTTGGAACAGCCCTTCGGCACCTTGTTCCCAAACGGTTTTACCTGCGGCATCGAATAATTTTAAGGTTAACACTTGGCCCGTCCAGGTAACCTGAAAATCTTGGGTGCTGGGGTTCGGCTGAACCGAAAAATCGAGTGTCGCTTCATCTAATCCGGATTGATCAACGAAGAAACATTCCGAAGTGTCTTGGCAGCCGTCCAAGGTAACAACTACGGCAAAGTTACCCGTAGGTTCGGAAGTGGTGAAGCTCTGATTGATGGCTCCCGGTACTGGTACATTGGTCGCACAATCAATCCACTGATACGTAGCCCCGTTTTGTTGTGAACTCAGGGCAATACCGTTGACGCTAACCGTATTTAATGGGGCGGGAAGCACTTGAAGGGCTTGGCTTATAGACACAGCACAAACCCCAAGAGAAGGGCTAAAGGTATAACTCGTTGTCCCCGGAGATTGACTGGTCACTTGAGGAGACCAAGTACCCGAAACACCGTTAACAGAAGTTGTCGGCAAGGTAATAGGAGCGAATTGGCATACGGGATTCCATGCGTCAAAAGTCGGCGTTTCGAGGGGTTGCACCGTTACTTGGACGGGAGTAGTCGTTGCACATGCCGTTGCCACCGGA
>JBJTWF010000044.1:0-30334 GCA_046081565.1 Flavobacteriales bacterium
AGGGAATCACTGGTTACGCACCAACCTAATCTAGTGGAACGGATTTTTTTCGCTCGGACATCGTTCTTTTTAATCAGTACCACCTCCATTATCGCTTCTTGACTGAGGGATAAAGTATTTACGTTGCAAGATTTTATGATTGGTTCATCTTTCGCACAAAGGGTAACTGGATAAGGAAACCCCATGGTATTAATTCGAGGAGCCCAGTCCCAACCAAAATGAAATTGCGGCTTTCGTGTCAAAGGTGCCACTTTTATGGTTGAAACATCGTTCGGAGCGGGATAATGAAAGGGTGCCTTTTCATAAGCTGTTTTATGATATAGTACAGGAGGAACGAATACAACCTCGAATTCATTTATGCCCGGGATTAATCGATCTTGAATTTCAAGCGAGTACGGACGAAAATAATTATTAGTTTCTAGTATTTTTTTCTGGTTAAACCAGAGGGTAGCATACGTATCCACACAGGGCAACTCCAATGCAACACGGCTTGCTTTCAAGAGATCATTTGACGCAACAAACCGAGCCCGTGCATGCCATGAATATTCCTCAATCCACTGAAAAAGCAATTCATTTTCACCATAAAACGCATCGGGTAATATTCCCTTCGCCATTAGGGCTTCTTGTACACTTCCACGTTCACCCAACGGGATCCATTCCTGAGTCAACGGATGTTGAATTTCCCAGGTCAAAACCAAGGTGGTTTGGCCTAATAACGATTGGAACAAGAATGAAGTAAGGCACAGGAAATAAGCAAAAAACCTTACCATTTACGATCAAAATCAACATCTACCATTTCATCCCTATCCTTCGTTTTCAGCGCAAAATTAAATCCATTGTAAACCGAAAATCCTCCAATATTTCCGAGTTTATCCATCGCTATAAAGCCACATTGTAAACCCGTAAGATCCTTATTTTTACGGATTATTCTCATTACAACTTCTTTACAAGCGTCCGCAGGCTTCATCCCTCCCCTCATCAACTCAACAATAATGGCACTTCCTGCTACACGGATGATGGCCTCCCCTAATCCCGTTGCGGTAGCCGCCCCAACTTCGTTGTCAACAAATAACCCGGCCCCGATAATAGGAGAATCACCTAACCTTCCCGGCATTTTATAGGCCCATCCACTGGTGGTACAGGTGCCACCAAAATTCCCGTTCGCATCCCTCGCAATTAAGCCGATGGTGTCATGATTTTCGTGGTTTATTTTTGGACGTTTTAACAGGTCTTTATTTTCTTTTTTCCATGCAAGATAATCTTGTTTCACCTCAGGGATTGGTGTTTTAATGGTATCAAATCCGTGATTAAGCGCAAATTGCTTGGCTCCAGAACCAACCAACATCGCATGGGGTGTTTTCTCCATGACCGCCTTAGCTACAGCCGCTGGATGGGCAATTCCTTCTAAAAACCCTACCGATCCACTTCTGCCGTCACCATCCATAACACAGGCATCGAGGGTAACATGACCGGTACGATCCGGACGACCTCCTATCCCCACACTCCGATTGGTAAGATCGGATTCTGTGCGGATTGCTCCTGCAATCGTTGCATCGAGCGCACTACCCCCCTTTTCGATAACCTTCCATGCGGCACGATTCGCTTCTAACCCGTGAACCCAAGTGGACAAGATCACCGGACCCTGAATGCTATCCTCAAATTCAAAGGATTCAACCTTCGTAACATCAAAGGCGCTCAATGAACCGGCTGCTAGCAACAAGGACCCTGATTTAATAAATTTCCTTCGGTTCATTTTTCTGCGTTTTTTCGTTTCAATTCGATCGCAATCCATTGTTGAAATGCTTTGGCATTTTGCTGATGTATGGCGTAATTATCGGCGAAATTATGCCTTCTGGAATAGTCAGGTTTCGCACACATGTACAAGAAATTGTTTTTCTGAGCCTGGAGCACGGCATCCATCACTTTACCCGAGGGAAAGTTTATGGGTCCGGGAGGTAAACCCGTCACTTTGTACGTGTTGTAAGGACAATCTATATCCCGGTGTTCATTAAGAAGACGTTGTACTCCCTTTAACTTGTCGCCCCAGCAAAACTTAAACGTAGGATCCGATTGCAAAGGCATCCTTTGTTTCAAACGGTTCAGATATAATCCCGCGATAATAGGCCATTCATCGCTTTTCTTGGATTGTTCAGCATAAACAATACTTGCCAAGGTTGACGCTTCGTAAGGATGGGATAATCCAATTGCTTTCAACGTAACAAGGCGGTTTTTAGTCCAAAACCGTTGATACTCAAGAAACATTTTTTGAATGAATCCTTTGGCATCCGTATCATAAAACAGGGAATAGGAATTAGGGATAAACAAGGCGGGAAGCTGAGCATAGGTAAAGGGTATTCCCATGGCTTTTAATTGCACTGAATCCTTCAATAAACGTATGAGTGATACGCTATCTGCTAAAATACATTTAGCCACCTCACCACAAAGTTTAGGTAAGGTATTGCTGTGGTTAAACATGACATTAACCTCGATTTCTGCATTGCCATTTCCTTTGGAATTTCGCTTAAACCCATTGAGCAACGTTCGATAGTTAGTACCCGGTTTAATTTGATACATTCCAAGGGCAATTTGGGCTTTCCCTATCTCCTTATACGCCGCAACCCTTAAGAAATCGGAAGGTGAATCAATAATCTTTTCCGCTAATAATTGATCGACCAATTGGCGTACTTCCATCGGTTTTTCAATTTTAAATCGCTTCGTATGGCTATTAATGGTTGTTTTAAATCCAGAAAGAACAACCCGCAAATAAGGGATCGAGAAAATAACCAATAACAGCAAGGCTATTGCTAATACCCAAAGCCAAGGTTTAGCTATTCTTCTTTTATCCATAATTGAAAAAGTATTTCATCTACACGCTTTCCTTTATATTGATACCAATTCTCCTTGACCCCTATTTCACGGAAGGCTAACTTTTTAAACAGGGCAATACTTTCCTCGTTATCCCCATGCACTTGACATTGTAAATTACATAATTCAAGGGTATCACGGCAATAGGCAATAAACAAGGTGAGGGCTTCTGTGGCAAATCCCTTATTTCGAGAAGAGGGATCAGCAATTAACACTCCGACGGTTCCAAAACCATGTTTAAAATTAACATCGTATAAATCAACGGCCCCAATGGGTTTACCCGTATCTTGGGCGACGATAAGTAAACGAAGGTGGCCCGACTGACGCAAGGTAGAAAATTGTTCAATCAACTGATGGATGTTATGCATCGAAAAAGGAATTTCCGTATGGCTAATGCGCCAATTCGATGTATCATTTTCCCATAAAAATAAGGTAGAAGCATCCGAAGGTTCTACGGCACGTAACCTGACAAAATTTCCGACCAAATTCATATTGTCAGTTTTATTTCCCCATGAAATACCAAAGTGGCAGGGCCTTTTAACCAAATGTTTTCAAACCGATCCTCTTTTTTTTCAAAGGCAACATACAGCGGTCCTCCTTTGGTCGTTACCGCTATTTCTCCTGAGGATAATTGCGTCTTGTGAGCCCATACCATAGCACAAGCCGTGGCTCCCGTTCCACACGATAAGGTTTCATTTTCTACTCCACGCTCATAGGTTGCAATGGAAATCTCTGTGTCCGAAACAGTCGATACAAGATTCACATTAATTCCATTATCGCGATAGCTTGGCGAATATCGAATGTCCCTCCCAACTTCAATAACCTTACCTGTACTTATATCGGTTGAAAAGCGCACGAAATGCGGAGAACCCGTGTTCAATACGAAATCATCACCGAAGGCCGTAATGGTGTCGATGGCTTTCATTTTTATTCCGATAACGTCCCCATCGATCGTAAAATCATGCATACCATCAAAGGCATTCAATCGATATACGTTAGGCGCTTGCATAGTATCCACAAAAAAAGAAACCGCACACCGCGCTCCGTTTCCACAAAAACTTTGTGAACCATCAGGATTATAAAAAACCATATCAAAATCAGCATGCTCCGAAGGGTTAATCAAGATCAGTCCGTCAGCACCAATTCCAAATTTTCGATCACACAGGTCCCTGATTGTGGTAGGATTTATGCTGGAAAAGCGGCCGTCAAAATTGTTAATAATGATGAAATCGTTACCTGTGCCTTGTCGCTTTGAAAAATTTATTTTCACCCCGCTAAAGTACAAAATGTCATCAAATCCCTTAACAATCTTTAACAATACAACATTTTAAATTTTAATATCCATTCGTAAAATTGCAATTAAAATAAGTGAGTTATGAAATCAACATCAATGTTTAAGTACTTAATTATTGGGATCCTAGGCGGTGCCCTACCCCTCGCCGCTTATCTTACGTTTAACTATGCTACTAGCCGTCCATCGGAAAGAATCTTAGATGGAAAAAAATTCCATGCAAAAACCTCTGGCATCACGGAAGGACAAATGCCTGATTTAACTGCTGCTTCTGAGAGTAGTCTTAACTCGGTAGTCCACGTTACCACTAAAGTCGTTTCTACCACTTTTCAGCGAGACATTTTTCAAGAATTTTTTTATGGTCCGGGCGCTGGGGGAAAAGAATACAAACAATACGGTTCTGGAGCAGGATCCGGCGTGATCATATCCTCCGAAGGCTATATTGTTACCAACAACCACGTAATCGAAAACGCCACTGAAATCAAGGTAATTCTGAACGACAATTCTGAATACACCGCGAAGGTTGTTGGCGCCGACCCGTCTACCGATCTTGCGGTGCTTAAAATCGAAGGTTCTGGCTCCTTTGTACCCATGGCTTTTGGGAACAGCGATAACTTAAAAATTGGAGAATGGGTTCTTGCCGTAGGCAACCCCTTCAACTTAACCTCAACAGTAACTGCAGGAATTGTCAGCGCTAAGGCAAGGAACATCAATTTGCTTGCGGAACGAAACAGCGAAGACGTAGTTCCCATCGAATCGTTTATTCAAACCGATGCTGCGGTAAATCCTGGAAACAGCGGTGGCGCATTAGTTAATACAAAAGGCGAATTGGTAGGCATTAACACCGCTATTGCCTCTCAAACGGGTGCCTACAGCGGTTACTCCTTTGCCATCCCTGTAAACCTTGTTGAAAAGGTTGTAAAAGATATCATTGATTATGGTATTGTTCAGCGCGCGTACCTCGGGATACAAATTTCACCCGTGACGCAAGAGATAAAAGAAAAAGAGAATTTACCTAACTTGAAAGGAGTATATGTAGCCAAGGCCATGGAAGGAGGGTCTGCTGCCAGTGCGGGGCTAGAATCTGGAGATGTCATTTTGAAAATAGGCGTGAAAGAGGTGAATTCACCCGCCCAACTGCAAGAAGAAATCGGTAAAAAAAGACCGGGAGATAAGGTCGTTGTCACCATTCGTAAAAAGAATGGAAAAGAAGAAGTTATTGATATACTTCTGAAAAATAAAGATGGCCAGACCGATTTGGTCAGTAAAGAAGAAGTGTCCAAAAACAATGCGCTTGGCGCCACATTCGAAGAAATTTCGGAAAAGGATAAAAAATCACTCAATTTAAAATATGGGGTTAAAGTTAAGTCCATCACTGCCGGTAAACTCAAAAGCTTAGGGATTGCCGTTGGAACAATAATTACGAAAATCAATAACGACCCCGTTGAGAGTGTAAGCGAACTTACGGAGAAGCTAAACGGTGTGACCCGTGGAATCCTTTTGGAGATTGTTACTCCGAGCGGAACCGTGGACTACATAGGGTTTGGACTTTAAAAGTTGTTAATAGTAGATGGTTGAAAAGTTGTTTAAAAACGAATCCGAAATATTTTTTAATCCCTTTTTTTTCCTTTTACTTTGTCAAACACAGACAAACAACCTCTTAACATTCAATTAGCCCATGAGACAACTTAAAATAACCAAATCCATAACGAACCGTGAGAGCCAATCCTTAGACAAGTATCTACAAGATATAGGAAGGGAAGATTTAATTACGGCGGAAGAAGAAGTTGATTTAGCACGGAAAATTAAGGCTGGAGATCAGAAAGCGTTAGAGAAACTAACCCGAGCAAACCTACGCTTTGTCGTTTCTGTTGCGAAGCAATACCAAAATCAAGGACTTACCCTTCCGGATTTAATAAACGAGGGGAATTTAGGATTGATAAAAGCAGCTCAAAAATTTGATGAAACTCGAGGGTTTAAGTTTATCTCTTATGCTGTTTGGTGGATTCGTCAATCCATCTTACAAGCCTTGGCGGAGCAAGCACGAATTGTACGCCTACCGCTAAATCAAGTCGGTTCTTTGAACAAAATCAATAAAGCGTTCTCTCGCTTAGAACAAGAGTACGAACGTCCCCCATCAGCAGAAGAATTGGCTGAAGCTTTAGAAGTTCCTGAAGAAAAAATTAAGGAAAGCCTCAATGTTTCGGGAAGACACGTATCCGTAGATGCCCCGTTGACGACCAACGAAGATGGAGGAACGTTAATTGACGTAATGGTGAATACTGACTCTTTGCGAACGGACTCAGGTTTAATGGCAGAATCCCTTCAAAAAGAAATCGAGCGATCATTAAGCACCTTGACGGACAAAGAACGAGAGATCATCCGATTGTTTTTCGGAATCGGTATGAACCATGGTCTTACCCTTGAAGAAATTGGAGCCAAATTTAATTTAACCCGAGAGCGCGTAAGGCAAATAAAAGAGAAGGCTATTCGTCGCTTGCGCCATACTTCACGAAACAAGCTTCTTAAATCATATTTAGGATAACATTTCAAGGCTGCAAATTTGCGGCCTTTCTTTTTTAACATCTTCAACATCAATCAACCCATGTCACATCATTTAGGATACGAGGAAGAACTCAAAAAACACATTGAGCAGGAGCGCGCCGCCGTTACCTTACAAAGCAAAGTAGGCGAACTTTTGTACGATCAAGGCATTGAATTGGTCTTGTTTCGTCACCACTTAGTAGACATAACCATTTCTGAAATATTAAACCTTCACGAATATGCGGGGAAGGTGGTGCATAAACCCATAAACGTCTTCGCAACGGCGATGCTTGCCGAAGAAATATCGAAGCTAAACTTGCGCCCTTCCAAACTAGACATAGGAAAACTAGCAAGCGAATGGATGTCGGAGAGTCCTAATAGAACCGCTACCGATTTTCTGCAAGAAAAACTCGTGGGCTTTGATCAAGGACAGCATGCAACGTTCGAACCTCGAGACGTCATTCTATACGGATTCGGAAGGATTGGTAGGCTTGCTGCTCGTGAACTTATAAGGCAAGCCGGAAAAGGCCAACAGCTTAGGCTGCGCGCCATTGTTACGCGAGGAAATACCGATAAAGACATTTTAAAACGAGCCTCGCTGCTCAGCAATGATTCGGTTCATGGCGCTTTCAAAGGAACGGTAAACGTCGATTTAGAAAAAAAATGCCTTATTATTAATGGCCAAGTGGTTCAAATGATTGAAGCCTCTTCGCCGGAAGAAACGGACTACACTACTTACGGAATCCAAAACGCATTGGTAATTGATAATACAGGAATTTTTACCACCCGAGAAGCCCTCGCTAGGCATTTACAAGCAAAGGGAGTTTCAAGGGTTTTATTAACCGCCCCAGGGAAAGAAATTCCAAACATCGTATTTGGGATCAATCAAAACACCCTTAACCTTGAAGAGGAGCGCATTTACTCTGCGGCATCCTGTACCACAAATGCCATCAGTCCGATATTGAAAGTGATAGAAGACCGGCTCGGTATTGTCAAAGGTCACATCGAAACGGTTCACGCGTACACCAACGACCAAAACCTTTTAGATAACATGCACAAAAAAGTACGTAGAGGACGATCGGCTGCCATCAATATGGTCATTACCTCAACTGGCGCTGGAAATGCCGTTACCAAGGTCATTCCTTCGCTTCAGGATAAGTTAACGGCCAATGCTGTTCGTGTTCCCACCCCTAATGGTTCATTGGCTATTTTGAGTTTAGAATTGGCCACAGAAACCTCAGTTGAACATATTAATGGGCTCATAAAGGAAGCCGCATTACAAGGAGATTTGGTGAATCAGATTTTTTATTCCTTTGATCCTGAATTAGTTTCCTCTGATATTATTGGAAATACGTGCTGCGCCGTGTACGATTCAAACGCAACGATCGTATCGAAAAATGGAAGAAACATAGTGCTTTACACCTGGTATGATAACGAATTTGGTTATACAAAACAGGTTATTCGGTTAGCAAAATACATCTCCAAAGTTCGCAGAGCCATTTATTATTAGAAAGTTAAGGGCGTATTGTTGAAAAAATAGTTTGGGTTCATTTTCCTGCAGAAGGATTAACCTTACCTTTGTAAAAAAAACAATTTACATTCTAGGTAATGGCAGATATTTTTGAAAAAATTAAAGCGAATCGAGGTCCCATAGGGATGCATGCTACGGCTTCTCATGGTTATTTTACGTTCCCGAAATTAGAGGGCGATATAGGTCCTCACATGAATTTTCGCGGGAAAGAAAAATTAAATTGGTCCTTAAACAACTACCTCGGTTTGGCGAATCATCCTGAAGTGCGACAAACGGATGCCGATGCAGGTGCTTCTTATGGTTTTGCTATGCCCATGGGCGCTCGCATGATGAGCGGAAATTCCAATTACCACGAACAACTTGAGCGAGAACTTGCCGATTTTGTATCGAAAGAAGATTCCATCTTGGTAAACTTTGGGTATCAAGCCATGGTTTCAGCGATTGATTGTTTGGTAGACCGTCACGACGTTATTGTTTACGACGCGGAATCCCACGCCTGTATTTTGGATGGTGTTCGATTGCACATGGGCAAACGGTACGTTTTCAAACACAACGATGTAGCGGATTGTGAGAAACAACTTATGAGAGCTACCAAATTGGCCGAAGAAACAGGAGGAGCCATTTTAGTCATTACGGAAGGGGTTTTCGGAATGCGCGGGGACCAAGGTTGTCTTAAAGAAATCGTGGCCTTAAAGAAAAAGTTTAATTTTCGTTTATTCGTCGACGACGCTCATGGCATCGGAACCTTAGGAAAAACGGGGGCTGGAACAGGAGAAGAACAAGGGGTTCAAGCCGATATTGATATATATTTTGGGACGTTTGCCAAGTCTTTTGCCATGATTGGTGGCTTTATTGCCAGTGACGAACAGGTAGTTGAATACCTACGATACAACATGAGGTCCCAAATATTTGCCAAAGCCATGCCCCTGCCCTTGGTAGTAGGCGCCATTAAACGATTGGAATTAATTCGAAACCACCCTGAATTTAAAGCAAGGTTGTGGGAAATTACCAATGCCCTACAAAAAGGACTTACGGCGGCTGGTTTCGAAATCGGACCTACCAATTCTTGCGTAACACCGGTATACATGAACGGTTCCATTCCTGAATCTACAAACCTCATTTATGACCTAAGAGAAAACTATAATATCTTTTGCTCCATGGTGGTTTATCCTGTCGTCCCCAAAGGAATGATCATTCTTCGCCTAATCCCTACCGCTGTACATACCTTGGAGGATGTTCGCTACACCATCGAGTGTTTTTCTAAAATTGTTGATAAACTTAAAAAGGGTGAGTATATGAGTGAAACCATAGCAAAGGTTTAACGTATCTCCCACGCAATCGCATTAAAAAAGGGGCATAAGCCCCTTTTTTAATATCATGTTTTCCAAAAACTTACTTGGAACCTGATTTTTTACTTTTGGGCTTTCTGCTTTCTAAGGAAAGTTCGTCTTTATCCTTTACCTTACCCAAAACCACTACATCACCTTCATGAATCGCCTGGTTTATTATCGCCTCGGCTAATGGATCTTCAATAAACTTTTGAATAGCCCTTTTCAACGGTCGTGCACCAAACTTTTCGTCATAGCCTTGCTCCACAATAAAATCCTTCGCATCCTCGGAAAGCTCTATCTGGTAGCCAAGGTTGGTAATCCTAGAATATAATTTATCCAATTCCAAATCGATGATTTTATGAATATCCTCTCTCGATAAGTTTCTGAACATAATCATATCATCCACCCGGTTCAAGAACTCAGGAGAAAATGCCTTTCGTAATGCGTTTTGAATAACCGCCTTAGAATTTTCTTCCCTTGCCTCTTCTTTCGCCTTAGTTCCAAAACCAACCCCCGTTCCAAATTCTTGAAGTTGACGCGCACCAATATTGGAGGTCATAATCAGAATAGTGTTTTTGAAGTCAATTTTCCGACCTAAACCATCGGTCATGTGTCCATCGTCCATCACTTGCAACAACAGGTTAAAAACATCCGGATGGGCCTTTTCAATTTCATCTAATAGGATGATGGAATAGGGCTTTCTTCTTACTTTCTCCGTTAATTGACCTCCTTCTTCGTAACCCACATATCCTGGAGGAGCCCCCACCAATCGAGAAATGCTAAACTTCTCCATATACTCGGACATATCGATTCGAATCAACGCTTCCTCGGTATCAAACAGGTATTTGGCCAACACTTTCGCCAATTGGGTTTTACCTACCCCCGTAGGCCCGAGGAAAAAGAAGGAACCTATGGGCTTATTGGGATCTTTTAATCCTGCCCGATTTCGCTGAATGGCTTTAACAACCTTTTCCACCGCGATATCTTGACCAATAACTTTCCCTTTAAGTGAATCATGCATGTTGACCAGTCGTCCTGATTCAGATTGAGAAACTTTGGTCAGGGGTATGCCGCTCATCATCGAAACAACCTCAGCTACGTTTTCTTCGGTAATGGTAATTCGATTATTTTTTGCGTTTTCTTCCCATTTTCGTTTTTCCTCTTCAAGCTTTTCCGTCAATTTTCGCTCCGCATCCCTAAATTCAACTGCCTTTTCGTATTGTTGGGCTTTAATTACCTCATTCTTTTTCAATTTAATGTTCTCGATCTCTTGTTCAACATCGACAATTTCTTGGGGAACATTGATGTTGGTAATGTGAACCCTCGACCCCACTTCGTCAAGCGCATCAATAGCCTTATCAGGCAAATGGCGATCGGTAATGTAACGCTCTGTAAGCTTTACGCACGCATCTACGGCCTCCGCAGTGTAGGAAACGGAATGATGCTCTTCATATCGCTCCTTAATGTTGTTCAATATTTGAATGGTTTCATCGATGGTTGTCGGTTCAACCAATACTTTTTGAAACCTTCGCTCCAAAGCACCATCTTTTTCAATGTACTGGCGGTACTCATCCAAGGTGGTGGCACCAATGGCTTGAAGCTCACCGCGTGCCAATGCAGGCTTGAACATATTGGATGCGTCCAAGGAACCACTAGCACCTCCAGCTCCAATTATCGTATGGATTTCGTCGATGAAAAGAATAATATCAGGATTTTTCTCTAACTCCTGCATCACCGCCTTCATTCGCTCTTCAAATTGACCTCGGTATTTAGTACCAGCCACCAATGAAGCCAAATCGAGGGAGACTACCCGTTTATTAAATAAAATTCTCGACACTTTACGCTGAACGATACGCAGGGCTAAACCCTCCGCAATAGCACTTTTTCCGACCCCTGGTTCGCCAATTAAAATCGGGTTATTCTTTTTTCGTCTAGAAAGGATTTGGCTAACGCGCTCGATTTCTTTCTCACGACCTACGATGGGATCTAACCTCCCCAGTTCTGCCATTTTGGTTAAATCCCTTCCGAAATTGTCCAAAACAGGGGTTTTAGATTTTGAATCCGTCGGACGCTTTTGAGAGGAAGATGATTCTGAACTCTCCTCTTCACTACTCCCCGGAAATTCTGCCCGAGGTAATTTGGTGTCTTCCATCATAGCTATATATTCTTCTTTGGTGTTTTCGTATAAAATTCCGTACTTGTTTAAGATTTGACAGGCCGCACAATCCTCGTATTTGAGCAAGGTTAGAAGGATGTGTTCGGTTCCAATAATAGTAGAACGAAACAACTTCGATTCGAGAAAAGATTGCTTTAATATGTTTTCCGTTTGCTTAAGCAGAGGAATGGTCGGTGGTATATAGGAAGATTTTGAAGCACTGACAAGCAATACCTTTTCTAATTCCTGCACCAAAACTTCGAAAGAGACTTCAAATTCTTTCAACAGCTTAAAGGCTTTACCGTCGTTTAGTTTAATGACGGCCAAAAGCAAGTGTTCTGGACTCACAAATTCGTTTTGTAAACGAACAGCCTCTTCCCTACTCAGGCGAATAAGATCTTTTACTTTTGGAGAAAATTTCGCTTCCATACCTCGTTCTTCGTTCTTGCAAATATAGTTTTTAAATTGAATGAAAAACCTTTACATCATAAAGAAAAACGGGCCGTTTTATAGATTTTAACATATCAGAATTTTTCTAGAGGATTTTATTCACAAGTTTACCCGAAATTGTTAGTAATTTAAATGAAACAAGCGCTATAAAAGGGCTTATATTCCTTACTTTTGCTCACCTTAGTATAAATAACATAACATCAAGAGGAACGAAGCATGGCAGATGGAGAAAAGATAATTCAGATAAACATTGAGGATGAAATGAAGTCAGCCTACATCGATTATTCGATGTCGGTAATTGTATCAAGGGCCTTACCTGATGTTCGAGACGGTTTCAAGCCCGTACACCGCAGGGTGTTATACGGAATGCAGGATTTAGGGGTGATGTCCAATCGACCTTATAAAAAGTCCGCTCGTATCGTTGGGGAAGTACTCGGAAAATACCACCCTCATGGCGACAGTTCGGTATATGATACCATGGTTCGTATGGCTCAAGAATGGTCCTTGCGTTATCCTTTGGTAGACGGACAAGGTAATTTTGGTTCCGTTGATGGTGATTCACCGGCCGCCATGCGATATACTGAGGCGCGGTTCAAGAAGATTGCCGAAGACATGCTCGAAGACTTAGATAAGGAAACCGTTGACTTTAAACCCAATTTTGACGATAGCCTTGAAGAACCGAGTGTGCTTCCCACTAAAATCCCGAACCTTCTGGTAAATGGAGCTGCCGGTATCGCCGTGGGTATGGCCACCAATATGGCTCCGCACAACCTCTCGGAGGTGGTAGACGGCATTGTAGCTGTCATCGACAATAAAGACCTTACAGGAGAAGAATTATTACAACATGTCAAAGCCCCTGATTTTCCTACCGGAGGAATCATTTACGGATACGAAGGCGTTCGAGATGCCCTACTTACTGGACGCGGACGTATCGTTATGCGGGGTAAAGCAGAAATTGAAGAACATCAAGGTAAAGAACATATTATCGTAACGGAAATTCCGTATCAAGTCAACAAAGCTGAAATGATTAAAAAAATCGCAGAGTTGGTCAACGATAAAAAAATTGAAGGCATTTCTGACTTACGCGATGAATCAGACCGAAATGGGATGCGCATCGTCTTTGAAATTAAGCGGGATGCTATAGCCAATGTTGTATTAAATAAATTATACAAATACTCTGCTCTACAAACTTCTTTTTCAGTTAATAACATTTGTCTAGTTGATGGAAGACCGCGGTTATTGAACCTTCGAGAAATCATCGACCAGTTTATTCTTTTTCGTCATGAGGTGGTGGTTCGTCGAACCCAGTATGAACTTCGTAAGGCGGAAGAACGCGCCCATATTTTAGAAGGATTAATCATTGCTTCGGACAATATTGACGAAGTTATTGAAATCATCAAATCGTCGGATAGTCCCGACCATGCCCGAGAACGTCTTGCGGATCGTTTTGGGCTGAGTGAGATACAGACGCGCGCGATAGTTGACATGCGCCTTCGTCAGCTTACAGGGCTTGAACAAGACAAGCTCCGAAACGAGTTTGATGAATTGATGAAACTCATTGCTGACCTCAAAGATATACTCGAAAAAGAAGACCGCAGAATGCAAATCATCAAAGATGAATTGTTGGAAGTGAAAGCTAAATACGGCGATTTGCGTCGGTCTCGAATTGAGTATTCTGCTTCAGAGATGCGCATGGAAGATCTTATTGCCGATGAAGAGGTGGTGATAACGATTTCTCATGCGGGATATATTAAACGAACGAATTTAACAGAATACAAGGTTCAAAACCGTGGCGGAATGGGGTCTAAAGGATCAACTACGCGGGACAAGGATTTTCTTGAACATCTTTTTGTTGCCACAAACCACAACTATCTGCTAATTTTTACCGAGAAGGGACGATGCTTTTGGATGAGGGTTTATGAAATTCCTGAAGGAAACAAGCTCGCCAAAGGCAGAGCTATTCAAAATTTGATCAACATTCCTCAAGACGATAAAGTTAAAGCCTATGTTAAAGTCCAAGATTTAACAGACAAAGAATACATTAACAACAACTTTATCATCATGTGCTCTAAACATGGGGTTATTAAAAAGACTTCTTTGGAGGCTTATTCAAGACCGAGAACCAATGGAATCAATGCCATAACCATTCGAGAGGGCGATGAATTGTTAGAAGCGAAACTCACCAACGGAACCAATGAAATCGTTCTTGCAACCTCCTCGGGACGAGCCATACGATTTAATGAAGGTACCGTTCGACCGATGGGCCGAAATGCTTCTGGGGTTCGAGGGGTAACCTTAACCAGTGCCTCGGACGAAGTTATTGGTATGATTTGCGTGGAAGATATTTTTTCCACCATCCTAGTGGTATCCGAAAAAGGGTTTGGTAAGCGCACCTACCTTAACGATCCTGAGGACAAAGAACCGGTGTACAGAATAACCAACCGAGGTGGAAAAGGGGTTAAAACCTTGAACATTACAGAGAAAACGGGAAAACTTCTTTCGATTCAAAATGTTTTCGACGAAGACGATTTAATGATTATCACTAAGAGCGGTGTTACCATTCGAATGCACGTAGATTCCATTAGAACGATGGGGCGCGCCGCACAAGGGGTTAAGCTCATTTCGTTAAAAAACAACGCTGAAATTGCTGCAATTGCTCGAGTTCCAAGAAGTGAAGACGAAGATGAAGACGAAGAAATATTGGCAGCAGATAACCACGGCGATGTACTTCCAGAGGATGGTACGGTTATGGATGAAAACGACGCCGATTTATCAGAGGAATCTGATGAATCTGATGAATCTGATGAATCTGATGAATTAGATGATTAAACCACGAAATAAATTTATACGGTCATGAAAAAATCAATTTGTATTGCCTTTGCCGCCCTTTTAACGGTTGGTGCCTTTGCCCAGAAATCAAACATTTCAGATGCGATTTTACGCTATCGTAAATACAATCTAATGGGTGCGAGCTATGAAGACAACCTGAAGTTCCTCACGGAAGCGAAGTCTTTTATTGATTTAGCGAATGTAAATTCTGAAACCAGCAGCTCAACGTACATGCATTACTATCGAGGGCAGATCTATTATTCGCTGATGGAGCTTATGGCCGCTTCTTCCTTTATGAAAGGGGCGAAAGTTGACGAAAAACAAGCCGCTGAATATGAAGCCATCGTTAAAGCCAGCTTTGATGTAGTCCTGAATACCCCAAAAGCAAAGGAAAAGAAAGACGTAGAGGACTTCATAGACAGCAAAGCCAATCAAGGGTTTGAAATGGGTATGTTCTTTTTCAAGAAAAAAGATTTTACCAATGCGACCTACAGCTTCATGTCCTGCTATGAAATCTCTAAGAAATTTGCGAACAAACCCAATGAGGATGCACGCGTGAATGTAACGACTTCTATGCTTAAAGCCGTAGATACGCTTTTGTCTACCAATAAACTGGATGAAGCATATGTCCTTAATGAAATGGTTTTTAACGCCATGCCAAAGGATATCGATGTGATTATATCTTTGATCAACTTAAACCTCAAAAAGAACGACGTTTTGAATACCGAGAAGTACCTCAAGGAGGCCATTCTCTTGGATTCTACCAATGTACAGTTATACGCATTCCTTGGGGGAACCTATTATGACATGGGAAAGGTCGACAAATCCGTTGAAGCGTATAAAAAATGTATTAAAATGGATCCGAACTATACCCAAGCTATTTTCGAGTATTGCAGTATTTTGTTCAATCAAGGCCGTGACGTCATCGTGGAATTGAACAAGAAAGGGTTGGAATCCGATGATCCGGAGTATTCGCTTTACCTTCAAAAATCGTTTGCCTTTTTCGATGAGATTTTAAGCTATATTGATCCATTGTTAGCAAAGGTTCCAAACGATAAACTTGCGTTGGAAATCGCATGGAAGACTTACTCCATGAAAGGCGACGAAGAAAAAAGCAACAAACTCAAGGAAACATTGAATTCTATTCATTAGGTTTTTTTGTCTTAGAAAGGGTAACGGAAGCGCTAACATGGCGGATTTAATTCGTAATTTTACGCCATGTGGTTTGTAAATCCTGCTTTCCTATGGGCGTTTGGGTTGTTGGCCATTCCCTTAATCATCCATCTATTTCATTTCCGGCGATATAAACGGGTTTATTTTCCTTCACTAAAGAAGCTCCAGGAATTAAACCGTGAAAAAAAATCGGTCAAATCCCTTAAACGTTGGATTATTTTACTCCTTCGTTTATTGGCGTTTACAGCCCTAATTTTGGTGTTTGCCCAGCCTTTCTTTCTTAAGGACCAAGAAAAGTCTATTCCAGGAATTCCCGTCACCGCTATTTATATCGATAATTCGTATTCTATGAGCGCTAAAGGGACCGAGGGAACTTTATTTAGCGAATCCAAAGAGCTGGCAAAAAAGTTAATTGAACGAAGCGATAAAAGCACCAAGATATTACTATATTCAAACCTGTTGTCAGGGAAAGAACGATTTTTACAGAGTAAATCCAATGCGTTAAAATACTTAGAAGAGCTAGAGCTCTATCGAGTACCAAGATCGTTGACAGAGGTATTAAACTGGCAAAACGGATTCTTGAAAAGGTATAACAATGAGCAAGAACGTATTGGCAAAACGGATGTATTTCTCCTTTCAGACTTTCAAAAATCAACGGCAACCCTGTCAAAAATAAGCGCAAACCATCCAGCTGACCTTCATCTTATACAGAACACCGTACAAAAAGCAAACAACCTCTTTATAGATTCCCTCTGGTTTAGCAACCCCCTTTTCAAAAAAGGAAGCCCATTAGAAATTAAATTTCGCGTTAAAAATTTCGGACTAAAGGACGCTGTGGACATTCCGATAACCATAGGCTTCGGAAACCAAAAGCGAATGACCAATGTGGACGTAAAAGCGAATGCATCGGGATACGGGAATGTGTTTTTCACCATCCAAGATTACGGCCCCATCGAAGGTAAAATTTCACTTTCTGACCAACAAATTACCTTTGATGATGATTATTATTTTACGTGTAACATTGCGAAAACGGGCCTTGTGTTATGCATCAATGGAGAGAATGCTAGCGATAGGGTCAACAAAGTATATGAAACAGAACCCTATTACACGTTCAAAGCCTACAGCGAAGGAAATGTACAACAACGGGAAATCAATCAAGCAGATTTGGTTATATTGAATGGGATAAACAACCTTCCAAGCGGACTAAGCTTGCAGCTTTCTTCCTACATTGGTAAAGGGGGTAATGTATTTATTATTTGTGGCGATAGCCTGAATGAATCCAGCTATAATGACTTTCTAACGAAAATGAACATGCCAATGCTGGGTAAGCCAATGCGAAGCGGGACACAGCTCGCTCAAATTGACCAACAAAATCCCTTTTTTAAAGGCATGTTTGATAAAGTACAAAAGAATTTTAATCTGCCTTTGGTTAGCAAAACCTATGCATTGAAAGATATGACTCAAAAAGGGACGGAAGTATTATTAAAAATGAGAAACAACCTTCCTTTACTGATTAAACACAAAAAACAAGGCCACGTTTTTCTCCTAGCTGCTCCTATACAAACTCGTTTCGGTAGTTTTACGGATCATGCCTTGTTTCCTTCCCTTTTGCTTCGTGCCGCCGAAATTAGCTTAAGGCAACTCCTTCCCTACTATACCATTGGAAAATCGGAGGGCTTCTCCGTATTTCGAGGCCCTCAGCAAGAAGCACCAGTTCTCCTTCGCAATAAACAAAAAGATCGAATACCGAGACAAGTTAATGAGGGCGAGAATACACGTATTTCCTTGAATAGTTATCAAACCAATGAAACGTTATTCGAAGGTATTTTTCAATTAATCAATATCCCCAGTCCGTTAAAAATTGCACTGAATGTGGATCGAATCGAGTCACAAATCAGTTACATGGAAAGATCTCAATTAAAGGACCAATTTATTCGACAAGGGATTACCAAGGTCAGCTATACCCCCATGAACGATGGAGCTGAGAATACCATGGCACGTGTTGAAAAACCGAATTCACTTTGGAAATATTTGGTTTTCTTTGCATTGTTATTCTTCTTGTTAGAAATGGCGCTCATTAAATTTTGGAAAGCATGAAAATACGGATCAAATCGGCCCGAATCCTTGACACAACCTCTCCACATCATGATAAAATCATGGATTGTCTTGTCGAAGACGGGGTAATTACACAACTGGGAGAACACATCGCCCCATCCGATGCGCATGACATCGAACAGGAAGGATTGTGTGTTTCTCAGGGTTGGGTCGATTTCAAATCATCCTTCAATGATCCCGGTTTTGAATATCGGGGGGATTTATCCTTCGGACTAGACGAAGCCTCGTGTGGTGGCTACACCCATGTTGGCGTTTTGCCGAGTGATTCTCCGGTTTGCGATCAAAAAACAGCCGTTGAATACAAGTGCAGAAAAGCAGAAAACCATGCAGTTACCCTACATCCGATAGGCGCGATTTCTAAAGGAATGGAGGGCACCTCCTTAGCCGAAATGTATGATATGTACCAAGCAGGCGCGCGGTGGTTTTCGGATGATTTGTTGGAAGTTAATGATGGATTGTTGAGCCGAGCACTGTTGTACAGCCAATCCTTTGATGGCAGAATCATCGTTTCTTTACAATCGCGCAACATAACGCCGCATTTCGATGTCAATGAGGGCATCGCTTCGCTAAAAACAGGACTGAAAGGCCACCCCTTTCTTTCTGAAACAACTGCACTATATAGGGCCATTGAAATTGCAAAATATACCCAAAGACCGCTCCATGTGACCGGAATTTCTAGTCGACATTCCATACCCTTATTGGAAAAAGCGTATGCGGAGAAGGTGCCGATCACCTGTGACGTGAACGTTATGAATCTTTGCTTTAACGAGACGGAAACATTGAACTTTGACACCCGTTTTAAAGTAAATCCTGTGCTTCGAACGGAAGAAGATCGTATCGCCTTAGTGGATGCTTTGAAAAATAACACGATTCATGCCGTTGTATCTGATCATCGTTCCTTTATTTTAGACGAGAAGAACATAGAATTTGATCACGCGGCTTTTGGAAGCCCTCAGATTAAAACCGTTTTTAACGCACTCCTCACCCATACGGAATTAAGCCTTGAAACCCTCATAGAAGTGCTTTCGATCCGAAATCGTAAGGTATTTGGTATCGAAGAAAGAAGCATCGGTGTGGGACAAGTTGCCGACCTCACCTTATTTTCCCCAACGGGAAGTCCGTCCCCATCAAAAAGCGAGGTTCAGGCTCTAGTTCCTTATTCCCTTGACGAACTAAAAGGCCAGGTAATTGGCACCATACACCGCAACAAAGCTACGTTCAACCTACCCTAATGAGTCAAAAAAAAATCTTCAATCAATTTTTAAAAAAAGGAAATAAGGTAGGAGCTGTTGCTCCGAGCTCCAAGTTTCTCAGCCAAAAAATGCTCTCAACCCTTCCCATTGAGCAATGTAAACTCATCGTGGAATTAGGCCCTGGAACCGGGGTTTTCACTGAACAAATTATGGCACGAAAACCTTCGGATTGTACTTTTTTAGTGATTGAGTTAAACGATAGCTTTTATCGCGAACTTTCCTCAAAGTACCAGACCGATGGCGTAGAAGTAATTCATGATTCCGCAGGTAATTTACAACAAATCTTAGCGGATCGGTCGTTGGGTAAATGCGACTTAATTGTTTCCTCCATCCCTTTAGCCATCCTGAGTAAAGAATTGCAAAACACCATAATTGAAACCTCCGCCAATTGCCTAGAGCCTAAAGGTTCCTTTGTGCAATTTCAATACTCCTTACAAGCAAAAAAAATACTGAGTCAATATTTTTCTCAGGTAGGAATTCGATTCACTGCGTTAAACTTCCCTCCCGCTTTTGTTTACACGTGTAAAAATTAACGAACTGAGACAAAGTCCGTATCTTTGCGCTAAAATTATTGCATGTTATCAGTTCACAACCTATCCCTTCAATTTGGAAAACGCGTACTTTTTGACGAAGTCCATGCTAAATTCGTTCAAGGAAATTGCTATGGCGTAATCGGTGCCAATGGCGCAGGAAAATCTACCTTTTTAAAAATTCTAATAGGAGAACAAGACCCAACCACAGGGAGTGTGGAATTAGAACCGGGCAAGCGAATTGCTTTTCTCCGACAAAACCATTTTGAATTTGATGAATTCCCCGTACTTCAAACGGTGATTATGGGTCACAAGCGCTTGTATGAAATCATGCAAGAAAAGGATGCATTATATGCCAAACCTGATTTTTCGGAGGAAGACGGGATGCGGACCGCAGAACTAGAAGGTGAATTTGCCGATTTGGAAGGATGGAACGCAGAAACCGATGCCGCCACCTTGCTGAGCAACCTAGGTATTGATGAAAGCAAGCACCATTTACTCATGAACGAAATCTCTAACGATTTAAAAGTTAGAATTTTACTCGCTCAGGCCTTATTTGGAAACCCCGATGTACTGATTTTAGATGAGCCTACCAATGACTTAGACATAAAAACCATTGGTTGGTTAGAAGACTTTCTTTTAGACTTTCGGAATACGGTCATTGTGGTTTCTCACGATCGGCATTTTCTTGATACGGTTTGTACCCACATCTGCGATATTGATTTCAACAAAATAAATTTATTTACAGGAAATTATTCCTTCTGGTATCAAAGTTCTCAGTTGGCGCTAAAACAACGTGCCGACAAGAATAAGAAAGCAGAAGAAAAAAAGAAAGAACTAATGGAATTCATTGCGCGGTTTTCAGCGAATGCCGCCAAATCAAAACAAGCCACGAGCAGACGGAAAATGCTCGATAATTTAGATTTAGAGGAAATTCAGCCCTCCTCTCGTCGCTATCCAGGAATCACGTTTCACCAAGACCGTGAGGCAGGAAATCAAATTCTAACCGTAGACAATTTAGCGAAAAATAAGGAAGGTAAACCGCTTTTTCAAGGCGTTTCTTTTACCGTCAATAAAGGAGATAAAATTGCAGTCATTTCACGCGACTCCGTAGCTTTAACTCATTTTTTTGAAGCCCTGAGCGGTGAAAATCCAAGCGACGCTGGCAGCTTTACGTTTGGCACCACGATTAGTACCGCTTATTTGCCCAACGATAACCACGCTTACTTTAAGGATAAAATAAGCCTGATTGATTGGTTGCGTCAATATGCACAGGGCGAGGAGGAACGAGAAGAGGTTTATTTACGGACCTTTTTGGGAAGAATGCTATTCACAGGCGAAGAAGCCATGAAAACATCCAATGTTCTTTCTGGGGGAGAAAAAGTACGATGCATGTTGTCAAAAATGATGTTAGCTAAGGCCAATTTCTTATTAATGGACGAGCCAACCAACCACCTTGACTTGGAGTCGATTACGGCATTGAACAATGCAATGATTGACTTTAGGGGCTCTATGTTGTTTACCTCCCATGACCAAGCCTTAGTAAATACGGTCGCTAATCGAATCATTGAGATTACGCCAAAAGGAATGATTGACAAAATGATGCCATATGATGACTATATTGCCGATTCGAAAATCATTCAATTGCAACACGAACTTTATGGGTAATTCGGTGCTATGATAACGTACCACATATCTTTATACCAACCGTCACGTCATCGGCTAAAAGTAACGTTTACGATCCCCTGCCCAAGCGATGAAACTTCTCTACATATCGCTGCTTGGAGACCCGGAAGGTATGAGGAAGGTAATTTTTCAGCGCTCGTTAGCCATGTTCAGGGCTTTAATGAAAACCGGGAACGCGTACTCCTACAAAAAAAAGAAAAAAACGAATGGATTGCCGATACGCGAGAAACAGAAAGCCTTACGGTTTCATACCTTTATTATGGTGCGATATTAACGGCTGGAAATACCTATTTGGATGAATCAATGCTTTTGGTAAATCCAGTTAATCTATTGATTTACAATGAATATATTTTCAATAATCCCATTCGAATAACGCTTGATATACCCTCGGATTGGCAGGTATGTGGGCTAGCGCATCAGGAGAATGTTTTGGAGTTCGATGGCATCGACACCTTATTTGATAGTCCTTTTTTTGCTGCTGCAGCAAGTAAGACCAACACCTACGAAGTTGATGATAAACGTTTTTATATTCATCTTTGGGGCAAGCACTCGCTGGATGAGATAAAACTTCTTCAAGACTTTCGTGCTTTTTCGCAAAGCCAAATCAACGCCTTTGGGACCTTTCCTGTACCGTGTTTTTCTTTTATTCTCATCGGAACCCACGCCCATTACTTGCATGGTGTTGAGCATTTACGGAATACGGTCATCGTGCTTGGCCCTACCGAAGCTTGGCACAACGACCGATACTCGGATTTGCTTCACGTGGCATCGCATGAGTTATACCATGTCTGGAATGTCAAAACCATTCGGCCTGCTTCCTTCCAACCGTATCGGTTTCAATCGTTGAATTATTCTCGCTTGGGATATGTATATGAAGGTATTACCACCTACATGGGTGATTATCATTTATTGAAAAGTGGCGTTATTACCCCCGAGAAATACCTAACCCTGTTGACTAACTTGGTTCAAACCCACATCGATAACCCGGGGAGGTATTCCATGTCGGTTGGTGATTCATCGATCGACACTTGGGTGGATGGATATGTTATGGGTACACCAGGTAAGAAGGTGTCGATTTACAACGAAGGGGCCCTTATCGCCTTTTATTTAGATTACCGCATTCGTTCCGCGACACAAAATAAATGTTCGTTGGACACCTTAATGAAAGAACTTTTCAATGAATTTGGTTCGGGAACCAATGGGTATGAAGAGCAGGATATTTTACGCATTCTACACAACCTTTGCGGAATTGATTTCACTTCTTTTTTTACAACTTATGTCCACCAAGCCAATGGGTATGAGACCTTTTTAACGGAAGCGTTCGCCTTTTACGGAATAAGCTTCACTCCCATGGATAATCCATGCCATTCGCAGCGGGAATTAGGAATCAAAACCATTGAAAGTCAAGGAAAAATAATTCTATTGACGATGGCCCCAGGAAGTCCAGCGGAATTAGGAGGCTTAGCCGAGATGGATCAAATTCTAATGATTAATGGGAAAGTGCTTAGGAATGACCTTGACATGTTGTTAGAAAACAGGGAAGAAACCGAGGTACACATTACCGTGTTACGGAACGGATTACCGAAAGAAATTACCTTGCCCATCATGCAAAAATCCTTTTATCCGAGGGCAGCTTTGCGGTTAATAGAAACCGACACCCATCAAATCCATAAAAACCGCAAAATTTTTGGCCTTTGAGCAAGGTAGGCAGTCGAATAATTCTTTATTTTTGATAAAAATAATCCTATGAAAAAAGCATTACTATTCCTTTTAAGTATTCCTGTATACCACTTCGCCCAGTCGTTCGACGTCAGCAATGAACCACCTTTTGGAAGTTTGGTTTCACTTCATTTGTGCGACTCAAACGCCAACCTTCAAACCGGAATTATGGGCGCGAATGCCACATGGGACTTTAGTCAGATTGCGGGTATCTTTGGTGTTACCAAGGACGTACAAATTTTAGTTGCTACGCAAGACGTGAATTTTTCGTCCTTTACCGGCGCTACGCATTTGTATGATATTGGCGGGAATTTACAAACGTTTTATAACACGTCTCCGAATGGAAGAATATCACAAGGATTTGTGTTTAATGAAGTTAGCCTTGGCGCCGTTGTGGCGAGTTGGAACATCGACGCAGAAAACCTCATGGCTTATCCCTTTGGCATGGCGGCCAATCCGTTATTGGATAATTTTTCCGGAACGGTTACCTCAGGATTAACGGGTACAGTACCTTCAACGGGTTCTTCTGTCGCGGTAGTCGATGGCTCAGGAACCCTTATGCTTCCTGGGGGTAATTCGTACAACGTTATTCGATACCATTTGAAAGATTCTGCGAATGCAACAATTTTTGGAAATAATGTAGCCTTTGTCCGCAATGTTTATGAATATTATGATTTTGCAACCAGCACCCTTCCCGTTTTCATCACCATGCAAATCAACGTGAATTCAGCCTTGTTAAATAACAGCAGTACCGTAATTTTAAGTAAAGATCAACCGCTAACGTTTGTGGGACTTGAAAAACCGGCATTAGTACCCATTAACCTCTTTCCTAATCCCGCATCAGAATATGTATCGATTGAGGGAATAGCAGTCGGAGCACCTTACTGCATCACCAATATCCTTGGTCAATGTGTGAATCAAGGAACCTACGACGCTCCAATTTATGTATCCGATTGGCCAAACGGAGTTTATTTTGTTAAAACCCAAAATTCTGTTGAAACCTTTATCAAAAAGTAAGCGAATACCTCGCCCTCCTTTCAAGGGTTTCTTTTCGGTACTTCTGTGGGTTTTATGGTTCTCCAGCTTTTCGTTTGGACAAATAAACCCGAATATTTCTCCTGAGACTCGGGCCTATTTATTTCATATTGTCCGTAAAAGTCCCATTTTGGAAAATAATATGGGACAAGCCTTCGAGTACAAAGGTCCCATGGTTTACCTCAAGGATAGCACGGTGAATTATGATTCGCTGGATCGCATACTCATTAACAACCCAGAATTTTTAACCATACAAAAAACCATCATTGAAAAATGTCCTAAAGGGGTTCTTCTAGAAGCCAGTAATAAGACAGCAATTTATGAAATGTGCAATCAAATCAAGGCCTTTAGCCTGGGGGATGCCATGCGAAACCAAAGCATGGTTAATTCTTTTTTCAAGGCCTTCGTAGATACCTTACCCAAAGCCTTAGCCTCCAATAAAACGATCGATTTATTGACTAACCCATCGTCAAGTCCGCTGTTGCGAACCAATATTTCTGTGAAAGAAAAAATAATGGAATTGAAGTTTCTTGGTTTTTCGAAAGCAACGGATCAAAAGGCTATTTTAGAAGCCCAGAGTTTTGCTTTAAATAAAACCATTGGTGAGCGAACCATTAGGCTGTTTGAATTATTAGGAGGAATGTACACCGATATCAAATCGGTTTTAGTAGCCGCAGGAGACGGAAGTTACACCCATGGTCTATTGGAGGAAAGAGACGTCGATGACTTTGGGAATTTCAACCAAGGGCTCCCAAAAGCCATAGGGTTATTTCCATATCATTTTACCTTGGCGCAAGATAAACGAGCCGAAGTGAATACGAAACGGTATACCGTGTTGACGTTTAACACGTTTGGGCCAGAGAAATTAACCCAATTTCACTTTGATGTATGGGGATATAATTCCAAGAAACAAACCATGGTTATTGTCGAAAAAGGTGACCATCAATACCCGTTGTTTGGTTCGAGAACCACCCGCTTTCTTACCCCTGATTCTTCGTTTACGGAAGGGACAACCTTTATGAAATTTTTAAGCGATTTAAAGAATAAGCGCTATGTTGAATTAAATGAATTATTAAATGGGAAACTCGGATATGACGAACGCATCAAACGACTGACCATCCAACTAGAAGAAATAGAAACCCGTATCGATGAGGAATCTGGCGCCTTAGGAAACCTGTACACGTATGACTACAAGGTAGGACAACGGGCGTCAAAAAAAACAAGGAAAATGATCAAAGCAGGGAAAGGATCTGAGGTAATCAATGCCCCACGAAAAAAGACCCATCAAAAACCCAAAGGAGAAAAACAAGATTTAATTGTTTCATTAAACGAGCAGTATGATTACACCTACGACCAACTCGAAACCTTAATCGATGAACGAGAACCATTACAAGAAGAATATAACGAAATAAAGTCAAGAATTCAGCGCTTAGAGAGCATGGTTGGGCAACGATGGCAATCGTTTACGGAGAAGGATGGATTATACACCTTTGCCGATGGAACCACCTTTGATGTTTATACCCAAGACCTTAGTTTTTTACCCACAGAAGACACCCTACCGGTTACGATAAAATTAATTTCCATACCTGAAGACTATGAAGAAGCCGACGCTGACGAGGTAATGATGCATATTTCATGTTCGGATGCCGTTCCATACTATGACGCTGATTTTAATCTTGATTTTAATGATGTTTTTAGTCCCGACGCTTATGAATACAAGCGTCCAATCTTCAGAGCCCAAGACAGTTCTATGGTGGCATCCTTGTTTAAAGCATTTAAAAAATCAAAATTTCCCATTAGCCTCGATTTACTTGGGAATGGCATCGGTTGTTGGAAGGATTCGCTCTTGATTAGAGACCCCTTACAACGAGAGTTGCCGACCTATCCTTTATTAGAACAGGCAACAGCCACTACGGCACGAGACACAGAACCCTTTAAATCGCTTAGAAAAACAACCCTACAAATCAAGCTAAATCGTTCACTACACATTCGAATTGTAAGTACAACCGATCCAGTAAAATCAAATGTTACCTCCGCGTATTTTGACACGCAGGCCTTCTGTCAAACCCATGGACTTTCGAAGAACGAGTTACTGTCTGCGCTAAGAACCCGAAGCATTCTACTGCAGGTTCGAAAAGAGCTTATCCAATACGCTACGGTATACCTGACGAATGCAGAAACCAAAAAATTCATCGACGCCCTAGACCTTGCGATTCAAAAAAGCGCAATGAAAGTAGGCACGAAACTTATTAAACTTCCTAAATTAAAGGATTAATGAAAGTAGGCATCTGGAAAATTGATAAGGTATAATTCTTTTTTCGCTCGAGTTACTGCCGTATACATCCACCGCACCAAGTTTCTATCCTTCATCTCTGGAGGTAAAAATCCTAGGTCCATAGCCACAAAATCCCATTGTCCTCCTTGCGCTTTGTGCACGGTAAGCGCGTAGGCATATTTAATTTGAAGCGCATTAAAATAGGGATTGTTCAAAATTTCTTTATATCGATTACGCTTATTTTTTAAATGCATGTAATCCTTTTCGATTTCAAAAAAAAGCGTTTTCATGAACGCTCGCGAAAGCGAAACCTGTTCTACAAAAAGGGAATCCATAAAACATAAAACCTCTAATTCATGATCGGGATGACTTTCCAATGAAACCAAGAGCCTGGCAAAACGAAGTCCGTATCGTTCCTCAAAAGCGATGACCCTCAACACACTAAATTGTTCACCGTTGGCGATAAAACCGAATTCAGAATTTTTCAACCAATAGTAATTGTTTTTAACTACCATTAGTATTTCATTTCGTACGAGCTCCTCTTCATAATGAAATACCCTGTTTCGAATTTCTACATTCCATTTCAATGCTCTTTTATTCGAAAGGGTAACTAACATAAATTCGCCCAAGGCTGTGGTGCATCTGGTTTCAGCTACCTCTTGAAATTCAGTACCATTAATGCGCAACACTTGCTTGCCATAGGCATGAAAAAAGGGCGGCTGAAACGATTGACTGTTTCGAATATAGGTCGCATTCATTAGAATTTCTGAGTGCGCTTCTTGCCGTACGACCGTAGTCATCGTGTGTTCAAAGACGCGGAGGTCATGTACGATGGCTTTTAAATATTCTGAATGCAACGCGGGCGAATGTTCTTGACCGACTGGTGGTAATTGCCCAGGATCACCAACGAGCAAAAGCGAACACGATACACCACTGAATACATACTCCACTAAATCTGCCAGCAGGTTTAATTCATTGTAGCCATCGCCAACTCCAACCATAGATACTTCATCTACGATAAAAAGGGTATTCTTATATAGGTTTTTTGCACGAACAAAAGCTTTTTCATTCACCCCATCCGCCATAAAGTAAATCTGTTTATGAATGGTAGAGGCTGGAAAATCAGCCATAGCTTGCATTACCTTAGCCGCTCTCCCCGTGGGAGCTAATAAACGAACTTTTTGTTTATCCGCTCTTAATTCGTGAACGATATGGGAAACCAGCGTCGTTTTACCTGTCCCTGCATACCCACTTAAGATCATACATCGGTTCGACTCGGGCGCTTTTATGAAAAGGTTCATGAGATCAATGGCACTGCGTTGATCTTCGGTAAAATAAGCTTCGTTCCTAACTTCTCCTTGCATTCTTTACGTTGAAAAAACCGAAATAATTCTTCAGATTATCGTAGTTTTGTTGACCATGGCTACGAAGTATACGGTTTTCTATGAAGCTACAAGTTTAAGCATAATTCGCCATGTAGATGGCGAGACCCAGACGTACATGCTAAAATCGAATGAGAACCACCTTAAAGTCGAAGAAAGTACCGCTTTTATCAAAGAGTTCACGCAATCGTCGTTTCTTCATGTCCCCGAATTTGAACATTTTATTTGTTCTGAAAATGGGGTAAGCCTACCGGCTTCAATTTTTGAAGAGCAAGCCGTAAACGCGTATTATGAGCGCCTTTATGGGGAACTAAATGACCAAGAGACGCTTCGATTCGAATCGCTAAACCAACAAAAAGTAATTCGTATTTTCAATGTCCCCTCATGGACCATTACCTTATTAGAACGTCACTTTTCCAAAACTAATATTTCTTCCGTTTTTGAATCCCAATTTCAAGCGCTGGAGCTTTACCTGCAACGAAAAGTGGTTGTTTCATTATTTATTTCACCCCAATTCGCCCACCTTGTATTATTTAAAAAGGGTGATCTTTTTTTTATAGACACTATTTCTTTTGACCGATTAGAAGATATCCTTTTCCATCTAGTAACCCTGTTGAGTAAAAATAATGCTACCGAAGACAGCGGGGTTCTGCTCATGCAAAACATCCACCCTACCCATACATTGCAAGAAATCAAGGCCCTAATCGCTCAAATTTCTTCCTTCAATGCCCTAGAAGTTCTTTTGAAACATAATCAAATAACGTAAAGGCAATGCGCATAATAGGAGGATCCCTTAAAGGAAAAATAATTACCGTACCCGCGGGTTTCCCTTCTCGACCTACGACAGACTTTGCGCGTGAGGGATTATTTAATTTGTTAGGAAATACTCAGGATTTTACGGAAACGCGGGTGTTGGATTTATACACAGGCACAGGTTGTATATCCTATGAATTTTATTCCCGGGGTGCCAACAGCATAACAATGGTAGATTGCAATACACGGGTGCTAAAGAATTTACTTAAAATCAATGAAAAACTGAACGCTACACAAGCGATACAAGTTGTTAAATCGGATGCGATTCATTTTTTAAAAAAAACGAGTAGCGTATTTGACCTGATATTTTCTGACCCTCCCTTTGATGATCACCATCACGCAGAAATAGTAGCGCTGGTTTTTGAACGAAAGATCCTCCAAAAAGATGGGTTATTGATTGTAGAACACGGCAAGCAAACAGATTTAAGTGAAGAAACCTATTTTAAAAGTTCCCGTAAATTTGGGAATGTAATTTTTAGTTTTTTTGCATGGGAATAAAAAAAGCTATTTTTCCAGGATCGTTTGACCCGTTTACCAAGGGACATGAAGAGGTAGTACGAAAGGCTCTTCAGGTGGTGGACGAAGTCATCATTGCCATAGGAAGTAACAGCGGAAAAACTAAGCGATTGTTTGACATAGAAAGAAGTAAAAAACACATTCAATCCTTGTTTCTTAACCAACCGGTTCAGATAATGCCTTTCGAAGGTCTACTAACTGATTTTTGTCAAGCGCAACATGGCTCATTCATCGTAAGGGGTTTGCGCGATACGAAAGATTTTGAATTTGAAAAAGCCTTAGCGACCATGAATCATGACCTTGCAGGAATTGAAACCTTGTTTCTTTTGACTGGAAAATCCTACGCTGCGATTAACGCCAGCATGGTTCGTGAAATTTACCTTAACGGAGGGGACTTGAACTTGTTTGTAACCAATGCTCATGAACTCATTACTTAGCGGTATGCGAACCCTTACCTTGTTGCTTTTTATTGGAGTATTGGCTTCTAATCAAGCCCAAGTATCGATTAAAGGGTATGCGCCACAATTCAAGAATCAGACCTTTTATGTATCTGCCATTGAAGACCATCTAAGCCATTTTCCTACGGTTTTACAAAAGGTATCGATCGATACCAATGGCTTTTTCAGAACCACCATCCCAATCAATCAAATCACAAAAATTCGCATCGGAAATGCATTGTTCTCAGGGTTTATGTATGTACAACCAAAGGCTCGATATACCATTGACTTCATTTCGCAAAACGAGGAAAACATCCGATTTAACCGGAAAGAAGACATCGAATTCACTTTTTATAACTTAGACTCTACCGACATTAATTATAAGATACTTGGCTTTCAGCAAT
>JBJTWF010000045.1:0-1426 GCA_046081565.1 Flavobacteriales bacterium
TCCAATGTGTTTTAGGAAATGAAGAAAACATTAAAATTACAACCCCTACGGATTGGTTGATTGCCAAGCATCGCGTATTACACCCATGATTAAACCCCCTAATCTTCGTTCTGGCGATTTAGTATACCTTACGGCTCCCGCAAAAGCCATTGAAGCAGACACGGTATTGCGCGCGAAAAAAACCTTAGAAGGGTGGGGGCTAACGGTGCTCGTGTCCCCTCATTGTACCGGGCAATTTCATTATTTTTCAGGCACCGACGCAGAACGACTTTCCGATGTTCAGTGGGGGCTAGATCACCCCGAAATAAAAGCTATTATTTGTGCGCGCGGCGGCTATGGTTGCGCCCGAATAGTAAACGACCTTCATTGGGAGGGTTTCGTGAAAAACCCTAAATGGATTGTAGGGTTCAGCGACATTACGGTGTTCCATCAAAAAATCCAAGGATTGGGAATTGAAAGCATTCATGGCATTATGCCCCTTGGTTTTTGCGAAGGTACCGAGGAGGCCAAAGAGACGTTGCGGAAGGCTTTGTTTGGACAGGCGTACACGACAACCTATCCCACAGGACCCTTGGATAAGCCAGGAGAAGCTGAGGGCATGTTGGTAGGAGGAAACATGGCCATCGTTTGTAGTTTAATAGGAACCCCCCTCGCCGTTCCATTCAAAGGCAACCTATTATTCTTGGAGGATGTTGGAGAACATGTTTACAAAATAGATCGAATGCTACAGACCCTTCAAATGGTTGGCGCCTTTAGGGACATCAAAGGACTTATTTTGGGGGGATTTACAGCCATGGAAGACACCACGGTTCCTTTCGGCCAAACCGTTACCGCGTTAATTCAATCCCAAACGAAGGAACATTCTTATCCTGTGGCCTTTGATTTTCCGGCAGGACACCTCGAAGACAACCGCGCGTTGGTCCTTGGAAGAACGGTTCGGTTTTCCGTTACGCAATCCGCGGTTTCGCTCACTATCTAAAATGATTCTAAATAAAAACCTAATTTTCATTCGATTGTTGTAAGCCTTACCTTTGCAAGCGTAAAAAACAAACAGCGTATGTCACAACAAAACGTGTATTCATCTTCCATCATCAAGAAAGTATGGATGGGCCTTACGGGTTTATTTCTATGTTTATTTTTAGTGGGCCACTTGGTTGGAAACCTTCAATTGATAATGAAAACAGGCGAGGAGGGTCGCAGGGCCTTTAACGAGTATGCCTATTTTATGGCCACGAATCCGGTCATTAAAATCATGTCGTATGTGACGTATTTCTCCATCATATTTCACGCGGTGCAAGGCCTTTATTTGGCCCTTCAGAACAAAAAAGCCCGTCCTCAGGGATATGTTTATTCGGATCCGAGTAAAAACAGTTCGTTACCTTCACGGTATATGGCCATACTCGGTACGGTGATTTTGGTTTTTATT
>JBJTWF010000046.1:0-10084 GCA_046081565.1 Flavobacteriales bacterium
AATAGGATTCGATTTGATAAGCCCCTGGTAATGGTTTTTGGGCGCAGGAGACTTGTAAGATAAGGGAGAATAATAGCAGGAATGAAAACGCAGACTTGGGTGGAAAAGAAAAAGAAAGTTTCACGAAATTTCGTTGAGACCGAAAAGAAACCCTCAGTTTAGCGTATTTTTGAGCAACCCTATTAGAACGCATTGTATTTTGAATCGTTTATAGTGAAAAGGATTCTTCCGAATCGCCTGCAAGGTAAAAAAGTTTCAAAACCTATTTTACGTATAGCGGTAATAAGTATTTCACTTTCCATTGTTGTAAACCTCTTAACGTTAGCCATTGTTACGGGTTTTCAAAATGAAATACGCGAAAAAGTAATAGGTTTTTCCGCCCCGTTGTTTATTCAGAACATTAACAATGCCAATGTTTACGAATCCGATCCTATTCGTATTTCTAAAACGGTAGAAGGTAACCTTAGAGCGCTTAACGCTGACTGCCAATTCGATCGTGTGGCCTATAAACCGGGGATGCTGCAATCTGCCGGGAAAAATAATCAACCCAAAGAAGTGCTAGGACTTGTCTTTAAAGGCATCGATGCCTCCTATCATACCGGCTTTTTAAAAAAACATCTTGTCGAAGGGAAAATGCCTGCCTACACACAAAAAGAACTTAGCACTGACATCGTCATCTCTCAGCAGATAAAGGATCAATTACACCTAACAGTAAACGACGAAGTAACTGCTTTCTTCGTGAGAAATCAACCCATCACAAGAAAACTGAAGGTTGTCGGAATATATCATACAGGGTATGAGGATTACGATTCCAAGATGGTAATTTGCGATCTCCGATTAAATCAAAACTTAAACGATTGGGGATTAGAAGGACAGTTGGATTTGGCAGACTCACTATACCTGGGCAAACCCATCCTTGGTTTTACCCTAAACGGAGATAAGAAGGATCTTTACATCGATTGGGGAAATGGCCCACAGCAAGCAAGCGCCCTGGTTATTAACCCTGAAATGGATTCAGTTTACCATGCATCCGTGCTCCAAATGGGAAAAAGAGGTGCCCTGGAAGAACGAGGGGAAAGCAGCCTACGCTTGCACTTTTTGCGAACTGAACCCTTGGAGGAATCCACGGTATCGAAGTTGGCTTTGACAGAAGATGGTATGCATTACGAATACCGTTATCCTAAAAATTCCTCTAAAATGGCGGTTTATCGTGTGGATGTAGAACCCATGAAAGGAACATCTTCGGAATACATTTCAGGATACGAAATTCGTGTAAACCATTGGAATGCGCTGGAGAAAACAAAACTAGCCCTTAAAGAAAAGGTAGAGTGCATTCCCGATGAGCACGGACAATTAACTAAAGTGGTAAGTATTTTTGATCTAGAGCAAGACTTATTCAATTGGCTTTCCATATTAGACCTCAACGTTATTATAATCATCACCTTAATGCTGATCATCGGCATCATTAACATGGGTTCCGCCATGCTCGTCATGATTATTTTACGGTCCAATTTTATTGGAATCATGAAGGCATTAGGCGCTTCTAATCGCAGCATTCGCCGAATTTTCTTACTTCAAGCCGGCTATCTGATAGGGAAAGGTATGTTTTATGGAAATTTAATTGGTTTGGGGCTGTACTTTTTGCAGCGCACAACCCACATATTCGCGCTAAACCCAGAAGTTTACTACCTGGATGCGATCCCGGTTGAATTAACGCTTGTGCACTTCTTGCTATTAAACCTTGGAACCTTTGTCATTTGCCTGCTAGCCTTACTCATCCCGAGCATGGTTATATCCAAAATGAATCCCATCAAAACGATAAAATTCGATTAATCTCGAGAAAGCCTTCTGCGGTCAGCTTCTTTTAAGAAAACTTTACGAATCCTGAGGTTTTTAGGAGTTACTTCCACGTATTCGTCGCTTTGAATGTATTCCAAAGCCTCTTCCAAACTCATGATTTTGGCCGTAATAATCTTTACCTTATCATCGGAACCTGAAGCCCGCATGTTGGTCAATTTCTTAGTTTTCGTTACGTTGACCGTCATATCCCCTGCTCTTGCGTTTTCTCCAATGACTTGACCTTCATAAATATCTTCATTTGGATTAATAAAAAAGCGTCCTCGCTCTTGTAAGTTGTTAATGGAATACGGTATAGCAGTACCTTGTTCCAATGAAATCAAAGAGCCGTTTTGTCTACCTGTAATTTCTCCTTTAAACGGTTGATATTCACGGTATCGATGCGTTACGATGGCCTCACCGGCCGTTTGCGTCAACAAATAACTTCGCAATCCGATAATACCCCTTGAAGGAATTAAAAACTGTATAACCATTCTACCCCCTCTGGGTTCCATTGACGTAAGTTCACCTTTCCGCTTGGAAACGGCTTCCACAGCCGTACCGCCAAATTCTTCTGGTAAATCGATGGTTAATTCTTCAATTGGTTCAGAACGCTGACCATCAATCTCTTTCAAGATAACTTGTGGCTGACCGACCTGAAGTTCGTAACCTTCCCTTCGCATCGTTTCAATCAATACCGAAAGGTGTAAAACTCCCCGACCGTGCACCATAAAGCGGTCTGCCTTATCGGTGTCTATAACCCGAAGCGCAAGATTCTTCTCCAATTCTTTATGAAGTCGTTCTTGGATGTGTCGTGACGTCACAAATTTACCTTCTTTACCAAAGAAAGGTGAATCATTGATCGTGAAAAGCATGGACATGGTTGGTTCGTCCAATTCGATGGTCGGTAGTGGGTCTGGATTATCAGCATCACACACCGAATCACCAATATCAAATCCTTCTAAACCGGTTAAGGCACAAATATCTCCCGCTTGTACTTCCGTAACTTTTCGTCGTTCTAAACCATCAAAAACATAGGTTTCTTTAACTTTGTGCTTTTGTAAAGTGCCATCCCTTTTCGCCAATAAAATGGATTGGTTTTCACCAATGGTTCCACGGCTTAATCTTCCAATGGCAATTCTTCCCACATAAGAGGAATAATCCAATGAGGTAATGAGCAACTGGGTGTTACCTTCTGGAATTTCTCGTGGTTTAAAATAGGTAAGAATTTTATCGAGAAGGGGGGTTATATCCGTTGTGGGTTGTTTCCAATCATCTGACATCCACCCGTTTTTAGCAGATCCATAAAGGGTTGGAAAATCCAGTTGTTCTTCCGAAGCATCCAATTCAAACATGAGCTCGAATACTTTTTCTTGAACTTCATCGGGTGTACAATTTTCTTTATCAACTTTATTGATAACCAGTAAGGGATTAATGCCCATGGAAAGGGCTTTACCCAAGACAAAACGCGTTTGCGGCATGGGTCCCTCAAAGGCATCCACCAACAAACATACGCCATCGGCCATGTTTAACACGCGTTCTACCTCTCCTCCAAAATCAGCGTGCCCCGGGGTATCAATGATATTGATTTTTGTTCCTTTGTAGCTGACTGAAACGTTTTTGGAAACAATGGTAATTCCTCGTTCACGTTCCAAATCGTTGTTATCTAGTATTAATTCCCCGGTCAATCGATCTCGTTCGTTTACTACGGCACCGGCTTCGATCATCCTATCCACCAGGGTGGTCTTTCCGTGATCAACGTGCGCAATAATTGCAATATTTCTAATTTCCATGCCTTAGTTCCTATCTCCTTTTCTTACTAAATTCTTTTGAACTTGGCTTACGCTCACCACCGCTTCGACGCTCACCTCCGTTGAACCTACGCTCTCCTGCACCAAACTTACGATCGCCACCACCAAATTTACGGTCGCCACTGCCGCGTTTTGAGGATGTAGCGCTACGGCCTTTCCCACCTGCGGAAACTTCAACACTGATGTTATGCCCTTCGAATTGGGCACCATTCAATTTTTTGAGCACTTTGTCCACGTGTTCATTGTCGGTATCAAAGAAAGAAAAAGAAGCCATGATATCAATTCTCCCTACGTTTCCTGATTTTAAACCCGTCGCATCACACACTACCCGCAACAAACCGCCAACGTTTAATCCATCTCGTTTCCCTAAATTGACGAAAAAGCGTGTCTTATTTTCGTCGCGTCGGCGTTCGCCTTTGGCGCGTTCACCGAAACGATCTGCTTTGGAGGACATTCCTTTTTCGGCTCGTTCTGATGCATTTAAATCCCCTGCTCGTTCATAGTATTCAATAAAGCGGTTGAATTCAGCAGAAACGAACAATTTTATTACCTCTTCTTTGGATAAGTCCTGAAAGTGACTGAACATGTCCGGTAAAAAGGGCTGAATGTCTTTTTCCCTAATGGAGGTAGAAGTTACCTTCTCCACTAATTTTTTTAGCTGTACTTGACAGATTTCTCGTGCATTCGGAATAACTCCTTTTGTAAAATCCATTCGGATTTGACGTTCGATGCCTTTAACTTTAAACAATTCCTTTTGGGTCAGTAAGCACAAGGATTCTCCTTTTTTTCCGGCGCGCGCGGTTCGACCGCTTCGATGGGTATAATTCTCGATGTCATCCGGTAAGTTGTAATGAATCACATGAGAGATGGAATCGACATCAATCCCTCGTGCGGCCACGTCGGTTGCGACTAAAAGTTGAACTTCCTTGCTTCGGAACCGCGCCATGACCATATCCCTCATGGCTTGCGATAAATCGCCGTGAAGGGGTTCGGCATTATAGCCATCTCTACTCAGTTTTTGAGCAACGTTTGCCGTCTCGTTTTTCGTTCGACAAAAAATGAGGCCGTAAATATCGGGATTGAAATCTATCAGTCGTTTCAAGGCCGGATAACGGTCCTTTTCGTACACCAAATAATAGATGTGATGGATGTTTTCGTTTCCTTGGTTTTTGTGGCCAATGGAAATCTCGAGCGGATCGCTCATATAATTCGCAGCAATGCTTGCCACTTCTTTGGGCATGGTTGCTGAAAACAACCAAACGCTTTTTGTATCGGGCGTATATTTCAGAATATCGTCGATGTCTTCCTTGAAGCCCATGTTTAACATTTCATCTGCTTCATCCAAAACCACGAATTCAATCTCATTCAACTTAATGACCTTACGATTCATTAAATCCATTAATCTTCCCGGGGTAGCAACAATGATATCAACTCCTTTTTTGATATCCGTTATTTGTTTTTTTATATCCACCCCGCCATAAACCGATACTACGCTAGCGTTGATATATTTTCCAAAAACCTTTAAATCATTGGAAATCTGTAGGCAAAGCTCTCGGGTAGGACAAATGATCACTGCCGTTGGGAACAATTGTCCTGGGTCAATTCTACTCAAAAGAGGCAAGCCGAACGCGGCCGTTTTTCCCGTACCTGTTTGAGCTAAACCAACAAAATCGCTTTCTTCTTGAAGCAGGTGAGGTATGGCTTGTTCTTGGATGGGTGTGGGCTCAAGGTAACCTAGTTCTTTGATTGACTGCAGCACCTCTTTCCGCAATCCCAACGCTTCAAATGTCATGGATATGATCTAAAAATTAGGTGCAAAGGTAGGTATAATATACGGGTTCTTGCTATTATTTTAAAATGAAGTAAAAATGATGAAGTGAAATCAGAAAGAATTTCTAATTTTGGCCCAAATCAAGGTAAATGAGTTTAAAAGGGATAATTTCTATTGCGGGTAAACCCGGATTATACAAAATAATCACCCAAGGAAAATCGGCGGTCATCGTAGAATCCTTATTGGATAAAAAGCGTTCTCCTGCCTATGCGGCTGATAAAATGAGTGCGATTGAGGATATTAGTATTTTTACCCACGAAGGAGAAGTTAATCTCACCGAAGTATTTGCCACCTTGTACAATACATCCGAAGGCAAATCCACGATAAACCATAAAGTCGATGAAAAAGAACTTCGATCCCATTTCGAAGCCATCCTACCCACGTATGACATTGACCGGGTATATTTATCCGATATCCGCAAGGTATTCCAGTGGTATAATTTACTGATCAAGGAAGGATTGCTTTCGGTTGAGAAAGAAGAAACAACCGAAGCCAAAAAGGAAGGCAAAAAAACCAAAGCAGCCGATGCTCCAAAGAAAGCGACTAAAACCGTAAGCTCAAAGGAACCAAAAGCGGTAAAACCAAACGTTACAAAAAAGGCACCTATAGTGAAAACGGGAGCAGCCCGAGGGAAATAAGTTAATCCTTCTTAAATATACTTCCTACTTCCTTCCCTATCCTAGAAATGGCATCAACGCCAAGACCAATCGCATTTCCGGAAATGTCCTCGTATTCTTTAAACAACATATCAGTTTCTTGGGCAGGATATATTAGCACAAAATCGTTCTCCTCGTAAATCTTTTGAATGTTACTCAAAACTCCTTCTATTTCGGATGAATTAGATATCGAACCATTCCTGGCAGCAACGGCAAATAGAAAGTCCTCCTCGGTTCTGGTCGAATACAAAAAGAACTCATCCATAGACTCAATCGCAGTATGAATCACCTTAGTTTCAAGACGGTTTGCCTGACCTACTTTTAAAAATTTGTCATAGGTATTGGGGTGTAAATAGGCATGAATAGGGCTCTTCATTTCAATGGCAAAGCGCAAAACCCTTTCAACCCAAGAGACAAAAGAGGTTTCTAACTCTGCATTCAATGGGGCCACAAGAAGAATCCGCTCATAGGAAATGGAAGGGCGATCGATCTGACAGAAAAAAACTGTTTTATCGCAGGATTCAAGCAAATGGGCCCGGTCATCTCCAATGACGCGCTTAAGTAAATTAATTTGATTGCTGTCGTTTACAATGACGATATCGGCAAAAAGTTCCTTGGATACTCGGGCAATCCCAGAGGAAACGTTTAGGTCTATGGTGGCCATGGTATTCAACTTCGTTTCTTGCCCTGAAAAATGCTTTACAATGTCCTCGAGGTTTTTTCTAGACTTATGAATAATCCGCTCCGCATTTTCTGAATTGGGGAGTACGCTAACAATCGATATGGGATTAATTACTTTGGAATCCGTTATCGTTAAGGAAAAATCTAATAACTTTTCATTACCCGCCAACTCATTCATAGAAACCATAACGTGTTTATTTCTCAACTTCATTTCATATAAATCCTCATCTCCAGACTCAGCCTTTTGCATCAACAGCGTTCTTCCTGCATTTTCGGTCACAAACGATGCCGTCATGCAGGTGAACAAGATCAATAAAATGGTGCCGTTTACTACATTAATGTCAAGGATTTTATCTTGAAAACCAACCATGATAATGGCCAAGGTAGCAGCAGCATGAGAAGTACTCAAACCGAAAATTAAGCGTCTTTCATTAGCCCCCATGCTAAAGAGCAATTGGGTTCCTAATGCCGCTAACCATTTAGAAAATATCGCAAAGCCAGTCAGAACAGCCGCAATTATCAAGGGCCAACTGCCTTGGAAAAGGGCTCGATAATCCACCACCATGCCAACAAAAACTAAGAAACTCGGAATAAAAAGTGAATTTCCAATAAAATCTATCCGATTCATAAGCACGGAATTATGCGGTATTAATCGGTTTAAAACCAAACCCGCGACAAATGCACCAATGATGTGTTCTATACCGGCTACCTCTGCCAAAAATGCGGAGAAAAAGACGATGGCTAACACGAAAATGTACTGCGAAGACTTTTCACTGTCCAGTTTACTAAAAAACCATCGCGCCACCTTGGGTACAATCACAAACATTATTAAGGAGAAGAAAAGAAGCGAAGTGACTAAGCGAACCCAAAATGCCAGGTCAAGCCGACCGTAGGACGCACTGGAAATGATGGTCAAAATAATTAAAACTGCCGTATCGGTCAAAATGGTACCTCCAACCGTTATGGCCACGGCACTGTGTTTTGATAAACCGTATTTGCTTACGATTGGATAGGCTACCAAGGTATGGGTTGCGAACATGCTTGCCGTGAGTAAACTCGCCAATGGACTTAAATCCAAAAGGTAATAGCACAGCGGGAAGCCAAGTAAAATTGGCAAGAAGAACGTCAATAAACCAAATACTAAACTTTTCTGGTAATACCTTTTAAATTGGTTTAATTCTAATTCTAGCCCAGCCATAAACATGATGTACAATAATCCAATGGTCGAGAACAACTTAATCCAACCTTCCGAAGCCAACGAATTCTCGCCAATAATGCCAAGACCTTTGGGGCCAATAATGATTCCGGATAGAATTAATCCAATAATTCCCGGAATTTTAAAACGGCGCAGAAGGATGGGGGATAAAAGAATAATGAGAAGTAACAATGAAAAAACCAATACCGGATTGAGCAGTGGAAGCTTAAACTCCGAAAACAAATGCTCTAAGAAGTAATTCATTGAAACAAAAGTATAGGATAAATTTGTGAAAAAATATTGTTGAGGTAAATCTTCGCTAAAAGGCACTCATTCAATACTAAAAACTAGCCAATTTTTCCTTTTTAAACAATTTCCGATACGCATTATAAATCCAGTTCAAGCGTTTTTCATCGTTCGGAAAATCGGTATACCAATGTGCTTCTGATGAAAGCAATTGATTAAACGCTTGTTCTGTAAAATCGAGTTTCTTTGCAATATACGTGATGTCCGACTGAATTGATTCTTCGCTGTATGGTTTTTCAACAAGAATAGATAAGGCCTCTTCCCGGCTTAAAGCACCCGCACAAATTTGAGAAGACAAGGTGGCTTTTCGATAATCAATGTTGAATTTATGGAAGAGATAATAAGATTGAATAAATCCAGTATATTTTGACTCATAATGCTTACCTCCATAATTCTTCCAATCCAATTTTTCTTGCAGTATCTCGATGCTTTTTGTCTTGTCAAATGGAAAATAATTTAGCAAATAAATCATCTTTATTCCTTTGAATAGCTTATAATAGGTTTCTTTTAAAAAACCGAAGGAGGGAAAATTTCTCAATTTAAGATTACCGTATTTGGTGCAAATATGCCGGAAGTAGGTAAGGTCTTTGGCATTGTAGTGCCAATGTTTCGGTAGGATTCCTTCGGTAGCAAAATTACCCCCGCTCAAGATATACCGAACACCGAGTTTAGCTGCCACCTGGTGCAATGCGGCTAGAATCGCAATATCGGTTGGGGTATCCGCTTCAGGAATATTGGCCTGGAGAAACGCCCGCTGAATTTGCTTGAATTCCTGCCAATCCAACACCACACATTCGTAATCGATTGCTAATTTGGAAGCAATATTCCGTATGTTTTGGTTCGCTTCTATCGAATTCCATCCATTATCCAAATGCACACCTAGAACTCTAAGTCCCTGTTCTTTTGCTTTTAAGGCGGTGTAGGATGAATCAACTCCACCGCTTAAGCCCACAATGCAATCATAGGATTTTCCTTTGCTTTTACGTTTTATGGTTTTGATTAACTCGGCAAGCGCTTGATCACTTTCAATCCCACGATAACTGTACTTAGCACGTTTTTCAATAAAGTCGGTGCAATGATTGCAATTTCCGTGGTCGTCAAAATGAATGGCGGGATCTGTTGTATCCATGACACAGCGATTACAACGTTGATATTCAGGCGACGAGTGATTCATGATTCTAAGCAAAGATACATGCTAAAATAAAATATCCATACATCCTGAATATCAAGATTTAAATATCTTGTTTAATTCTTCCCTTGACGGATAATTTATAAGCACCCCTCGCTGTTTATTTTGATATATGAAGAGGCTTCCTACACCATAACCGTTTAGGTTTAGTGTCTGATGATTCATTTTAATCTCATCAAGCGAGGATATTCCCCCTAACCCTGTAATTGGAATTGAAATTTGTCGGGATATATCCAGCAACAAGCGATGATCCAATCCAAGAAAGGTCCCATCGCGATCAACGGATTGAATTATTAGTTCACCTGCACCCATCGATTCCATAAGCTTTGCATAGGATAATACATCCAAATCCAATCGTTTTTTAGCATGTTGAAAAACTACCTGCTCTTTTCCAAAGAATGAGCGTTTGACATCAATACAAACAGCTATTGTAGAAGAACCAAAGCGTTCACTGGCCTCTTTCACAAAGGATGGATTTCGTGCAGCGATAGACCCTAGAACCACGCGTTCCGCACCGGCCTCTAACAGCTGTTGAATTTGATGTAAGGAAGTAATTCCCCCACCCACCGAAAATGGCAT
>JBJTWF010000047.1:0-5553 GCA_046081565.1 Flavobacteriales bacterium
GAGAGGATGAGCATACCCAACAAGGTCGCAGTGGACAGGTTCGGCAGATGACACGTATTGGCATAGAATGCCCCTACGAGGGTTAATGCCATCATGAGCAGGTTACTCCATCGAATGAGTTTTAAAAAAGCGATCATGGGATAAGCGTGTAAACGGTTCTTCTATTTTTTTGATGCGCCGCCTCTTTTTCTGTTTCCGACTTTAAGGACTCAATCGTTGCGTCACTTACTTTCGGCCTCGTTTCACCGTACCCTTTGTAGGTTAAGCGCTTAGCATCTATTTTTTCTTTTTCAATTAAATAATCGTGCACCGCTTTGGCCCGTGAGGTCGATAAAACAAGATTGTCTTCCGCCTTTCCTCGCGTGTCAGTGTGCCCGCCTAATTCGATCCGAACCGAAGGATTTTCTTTCAGCCATTTCGCTAAGTTTTTTAATTCGGTATAGGAATCAGGTTTCAATAAGGAAGAATTGAAATCAAAAAAGATGTTTTCTAAGGTATTTTCAATGGAAGGATTGGAAATTGGATAGAGTTCAATTAGAATTTCTTTGTTCACTTGCCCTTCCTTGTAACTCAAATCAAAAGCCAAGGACTTCGGGATATAACCTGCTCGAGTGACATTAATTACATACCATCGGTTTATGGGAAGAGGGCCCGTAAATTCACCGTTAACCGGGTCTGAATCACTCACAATGACCACCTTCCCCGTTTCTTTATCGGCTAAATCGAAATGGGCACCCAGGAAATTACCGGTTATGGCATCTTTGACCACTCCCTTGAAATATAAGGTCCTGTTCGGTTTTATCTCTTCTGGCATAAGAAAACTATAAATATCCAAGTCCCCATACCCCCCTTCTCGGTCCGATGCGAAAAAGGCTAATTCCCCTTCAGCGGAAACCAGTAGGGAATTTTCATCGAATTTTGTGTTAATCGGATAACCCAAGTTTTTCGGTTTGCTCCATTTGCCATCCGAACCGAGGTAAGAAACAAACAAGTCACTTCCACCCAATCCTGGGTGACCGTTGGAGGCGAAATAGAGCGTTCTGCCATCCGGATGGATGTGAACCGATTCTTCGGATTTTGGAGTATTTATAACATCCGACAGCCGTTTTGCAACCGACCATTTGCCATCAGGTCTACGCTGACTAACATATATATCGGTGTTTTTGGTGTCATAATCTTTCCCCCTAAGTCCTCGCACAAAATAAAGCGTTTTTCCATCGGCAGATAGTGAAGGTTGGGATTCCCAATGATGGGTATTTATCGAATCCGATAGATTAACAGGGTCGGTCCATTGGTTTCCCACGCGCTGCGTAAAAAAGAGATCACAACTTCCCTTACCCCGTCGTCCATCGCCATAGTCGCCATCATCGTCTGAGCACATAACAAAGATCAACGATTTTCCGTCGGCGGATAGGGTGGGGGCTCCTTCATTGCGCAATGTATTTACGTTTTTTGGCATTGGGGTGGAGGCACTCCAACGTCCGTCTTTTAATTGAGAATAGAAAAAATCTTCTTGGCGACCCATGTTACCCATGGGTAATTCTCGGGTGTACATTAATTTTTTTCCGTCTACGGTTAAACTAGGGAAGTATTCGGGCATGGAAGTATTCACTCCGTTGCCTAGGTTTTGTGGTTTAAAAGGAATGGGGTTCTTGATGGCTTCCAATGAAAATTGGGCGCATTCACGAAGGAAATATGCTTCATTGAGGTACTTTTGGTTCGCATTGGTGAAGTTTATAAACGCCTTGCTGTATTTCAACGTGTTGTTATAATCTCCTCCCTTGAAATAAAGACTGGCTAACCAAAAATATGTTTGACCGTTCTGCGAATGCTGTGGATTAATGGACAAAGTCTGTTCATATCCTTTGATGGCATCGCTGTTCTGACCTAGAAATCGTCGGTAATCTGCGGTCAATAAGGTAGCTTCCCAAAAGGCCGGGTCTTTTTTTAATGCTTGTTCCAAGTACTCAAAAGCACTGGCAAAGTCTGGTCCTTGCGTCCGGGGATCGAGTTGCATAGCCGGGGCATCCACGGCTTTTTTATAAAGCTTAATGGCTTTTTTGTTTTTCGTTGAAAATTGTGAAAAAACGACGGTTTGAATTCCTAAAAGGAGTATGAATACCGGTCCAAGTAATTTAATTGACATCTTAAGGAATATTCAGGTATTTATGGGTTTGCATCGATAGACGCCATCGAGGGTTTTTTCGAATATAGGCAAGGATTTCGTCCTGGCGCTCCGTTCGCTTAGACCACTCGGGTTGAAGGAATAAATGACAGGATGAATTTACGTTTGAAGCATGCCGTTCGGCGAACTCGAAGTCTGAGGGATGGTAAATAATCACTTTGAGTTCATTCGCTCGTACATAGGCCTCATCGCAAGGGGCTTTGAATTTTTTTGGGGAAAAGGTATACCAATCGACTTCTCCCCTCAAGGGATAACAACCGGAGGTTTCAATAGCCACATACCTTTGATCTTTTTTCAATGCGAAGAGTAGGGCATGTAAATCATACATAGCGGGCTCCCCTCCCGTAATTACTACCATGGCTTCTTTTTGTGGAAGGGCTGCAAGCTCTTGGGAATTCATTGTTTTTCCGTTCGAAACTTCCCAACTTTCTTTTACATCACACCACACACATCCCACATCACACCCCGCTAAGCGAATAAAATAGGCGGATTTTCCAGCATGGAATCCTTCCCCTTGTAAGGTGCTAAAATGTTCGAGAATTGGATACCTTGAATCCGTCATTGAAACAAAAATACGCTTCTTTAACTTGAATTATTAAAAATGGTTCTTTATTCATTGATCTTTTTATATTTGTGACATTATTAAATGAATGTTATGAAAAAAATCCTACCTATTTTCTGTTTTTCTTTATCGAGTTTCTTTTGGTCCCAAACCCAAATTGGTAATAGTAACCTAGAGCAATGGGGCAACGTGGGAGCGCCTACGGAAGAGCCTAGCAACTGGAATAGTTTTAAAACAGGATCCGGAAGTTTCGCCGGTTTTGCCAATAAGCAAATCGAACGATCCACCAACGTTCGTCCTGGGGCTAATGGAATGTATTGCGCAAGAATTTGGTCAACCAGTGTTTTGGGTATTGTTGCGAACGGTACCATGACCTGTGGGCGAATCAATATGGGAAGTACTACTCCAACCAATGCAGCAAATTATAATTATTCCAGCACCGCTGATTCAAATTTTTCAGAACCCTGTAATGTTATCCCTGATTCCGTGGTCTTTTGGGTAAAATACACCCAAGCCGGAGGTGGAAATCAAACGGCACGCATTCACGCCATTGTCCATGACGCATTTGATGCCCACGATCCAATTGATGCTAACTCGCAATCCCACGTCCTTGCTACCGCTGAATTAAACTATTCTCCAACAGGTGGTAACTGGGAGCGCAAATCTATACCTTTCCTGCCCACGGCAAATACAGGATTAATTCCTGAGTATATCTTAATGACTTTCGCTACAAATTCAATCCCAGGGGGTGGAGCCTCCAACGATGAAGTATTCTTAGATGATATTCAATTAATTTATAATTCCGGAGCTGGATTGAACCAACTGAATGAAACCAATCTCCGCGTGCACTATGCGAACGGAACGCTAAACTTTTTTCAACCCGTTGACGGAACAATTCATATTTACAGCCTGGAAGGTAAACTTCAGGTGCAAAAGGCGATTAATGGTTCCTTCCAAACGGCGTTGAATCCGGGGACGTATTTTCTTACATTGACATCCAACGATGGAAAAACATCCACTACAAAATTCGTAGTTGAATAAAAGCGACTGCTTTGAATAATGCGTTTCTAATAATACTGCTATGCTTCGTGCGTATTGGCTTAGCACAAAACGCTCAGGTGGTAGGTAAGGTGAAGGATGAAGAGGATAAGCCGCTGGTTGGGGCAAGTATTATTTTGAAAAAAGATCCCAGCATTGGTACCCAGTCCAAGACCGATGGAAGTTTTTCCCTGTCGGTTCCTCCTGGACTTAATGCCCTAGTCATTCGCTCAACGGGTAAGAAGAACGATACGCTTCTGTTGGACCTTGTGGCAAACGAAGTTCGTACGGTTTCTGTTGTGCTTTCCTCCTTTGTGGTTACAAAAGATGCCATTACCGTTTCGGTGGGGAAATTCGATAAACCGTTGGAAGAGCAAACGGTGACGATGGTCGTAATGAAACCTGCGCTGATTGAAAATAAGAACACCCGCAGCATAGAGACGGCCTTGGATCAAGCGCCAGGATTAAATATATTGGATGGAGAACCTCAAATTCGTGGCGGGAGCGGTTTTACCTTCGGCGTGGGATCGAAAGTAGCCGTAATCGTTGATGACATGCCCTTACTGTCTGGCGATGCGGGAAGACCAGAGTGGGGATTCGTTCCCGTAGAGAACATTAGCCAAATTGAAATTATTAAGGGAGCTGCGAGCGTTTTGTCTGGTAGTTCTGCCCTCTCAGGTTCCATTCACATTCGAACGGCTTATCCCACCGCCAAACCACTCAACAAAATAAACTTTTATACCGGACTTTATTCTGCTCCTTCCGTTCCTGGTGCACAGTGGTGGACCGGGATTCCGTTGATTTCCGGAGCAAATTTCATTCACACGAAAGCCTATGGGAAATTGGACGTAGTAATCGGGGGTAACGTGAATTACGACCATGGATATATCGGCGCACCGAAACCCGGACCTTACGTGATAGATACGATTTCTAATTTTAGCGATAAGCAAATGGCGATGAAGCGGGCTAGGTTGAATTTTAACCTTAGGCATCGATCGTCGAAATATACAGGCTTGAGTTACGGAGTAAATGGGAATTTTATGCTGGCTCAAGGCAACCTTTCCTTTGCTTGGTTAGACGACACCACAGGACTATACCGAGCCTATCCCGGTGCGGTGTTTTTGCAGAATCAAATGATATTTAACCTGGATCCGTTCATTCAATTCATCACCGGCTCTAGTGGAAACCATTACTTACGAACTCGGATTTTGCACAACAATAACCAAATGACGGCCAACCAAGACAATCGCGCTACAACCTACTATGCCGATTACATGTTCAAGAAAAGCTATCCGCAATTGGGCGATTTGGATTTTATCGGAGGATTTACCGGTTCTTTGGTGGATTCTTATGCGAATATGTACGTAGGTAGCGGAAGCCCGAACAACCAAGTGATGAATTTTTCCGCATACACTCAAATGGAAAAATCATTCCATAAAATTTTGAATTTATCGGCAGGGGCACGATTCGAATATTTTGAATTAAACGATACGGTGACAGCTATGAAGCCTATTTTTCGCATCGGTGCAAATATAAAAATGTACCAGGAGACCTATTTACGTGGTTCTTTTGGACAAGGGTATCGGTTCCCAACGATAACGGAACGGTTCATTAAGACGGGAGTGGGTAACTTTGGCGTCTTTCCTAATCCACAGCTCTTACCTGAAAGCAGTTGGAATGCAGAGATTGGAATTAAGCAAGCATTGAAGCTCGGTGGGGTATATGCGTTCTTGGATGCCGCGTTTTTCTGGCAAGAATACCAAAACAC
>JBJTWF010000048.1:0-41413 GCA_046081565.1 Flavobacteriales bacterium
TCCCATTGATCAATTTGATACACCAAGTAGGCTAAGTCTTGAATCATATCAAACATTTTTTTCGTGGTTTCTTGTTGTTTCCTGCGCTCTTCCAAGGTAAAGGTGGAACTGGTGTCGTATTTTACGTTAAATGCTTGCTCAAACACTTCATTTCCTTTGGTGATCTTGAGCTTGTAGGTTCCTGCACTGACGAAAGGAGGCGGTGCAACAGAAAACCCTTTCCCTTTCGCTACTTTAGGCGCTGTGGCATTAAAGCCCCATTCAATGGTATTAATACCTTTCAGTTTTCCAACTTCGATGTTGCATACTGTTTTTCCTGTTAGGTCGACCACTTCTCCGGTCATCTTACCAAACGTATGTCTTTTCGGTAGAAAATAGCTTATTTTGGCCCGGCTACTTGGGTTATCTCCAACAAATTGGTTTTCCAATGCCGTTCCCCCAAAATTGCTTTTTTCGTACAAGGTAAACGATGGGGTTTCGAAAAAGGTTAAGGTTGAATTCAGTAAATTTTCCTTGATAGCGCTTATTGGACGCGTATCATCAATAATAATGATTCCACGTCCATGGGTAGCTGCTACGAGTGCATGCTTGGTGGGGTGAAGTTCAAGATAATGTACCGCAACTTTAGGGAAATTATTCGTGAAGGCAGCCCATGTTTTTCCGCCATTAATTGTTATATACAATCCATTTTCAGCACCGAGGTAAAGTACTTGGGGGTTTGAAAAGTCTTCTTGTAAGTTTCGAGCAAATGCAGTAATTTCTGATGTGGCTATGGATTGCCATGTTTTACCAAAATCTACTGTTTTATAGACATAGGCGGTGTAATCACTTTTAGTATGTCCATCAAAAACTGCATACGCGATTTCCTTTCCGAATACGCTTGCCTCGATGTGATAACACCAGGTGTTTGCTGGAAGTCCCGTTATATTTTTGGTAACGTTTTCCCACGTTTTTCCACCATCCTTGGTTAGTTGAACGTTGCCATCGTCGGTACCCACCCAAAGGATTTGGTCTGTGAGGGGAGATTCCGCTATGGTAAAGATGGTACAATGGTTTTCAGCACCCGAATTATCCGCTGAAAGCCCTCCAGAAGCCTCTTGGTTTTGTTTGGTTTTATCGTTGGTGGTTAAGTCTGGTGAAATTTTAGTCCAGCTATCGCCTCGGTCGTTCGATACGTGCACGAATTGACTTCCAACGTACAGGCGATCCGCGTTATGTTTACTGGTGGTTAGGGAGGCATTCCAATTGAATCGTAATTTAGGATCACCTTCTAGGGCATAGGGTTTTACCGTTTTAAGTTGTTGTTTCTCCACATCGAAGCGCCAAATGGCTTCTGCTCCTTGCATTTCAGAATAGACAATGTTGGGTTGAGTCGGATGCGGGTAGACTCTAAATCCATCGCCTTGCCCTACCAACTCCCAATCCCTGGCCTCGATGCCGCCGGGACTAGCGGAGGGACCGAACCACGAATTGTTGTCTTGAAGGCCACCATAAACGTAATACGGATCGCGGTTATCGAGGCTTACGTGATAGAATTGACTTAAGGGTAAATTTTCGATCATTTCCATGCTTGATCCACCGTCTAGCGAACGGTAAAGTCCTCCATCGGTCGCGACAAAAAGTTTGTCTTTGACTTGGTAATCAAAAGCGATGTCATGAATATCCGAATGCATGGAACCAAGGGATTTAAACGTTTTTCCTCCATCTCGGCTTATTGAGCCAAAAAGTCCGGCTTTTGCAACAATGTTTGGATCCTGGGGGTGAATGCTGATGCGAGAAAAATAAAACGGTCTTACCGTTAGGGCAAAATCTCCATTGAGAAAGGTCCATGTTTCGCCCCCGTCCTCCGATCGATAAAGCCCTTTTTCTTCTTTTTTTTCGGCTTCAATCACCGCATAAATTATGTTTGGATTAGAAGGAGCAAGCGCAACGGCAATGCGACCTTTTTTCCCTGTAGGAATTCCTTTTTCTAGTTTTTTCCATGTGATCCCACCGTCGGTGCTTTTGTAAAGTGCGCTGTTCAATCCCCCCGAATTAAAGGAATAGGCCGTTCTTCTAAATTCCCAAAATGCCGCATAAAGGTGATTTGGATTGTTTGGATCCATTACCAATTCCGAGCATCCGGTGGTGGTGGTTACAAATAAAAGGTTATTCCAGGTTTTCCCGCCATCCGTAGATTTATATACGCCTCGATCGTTACTAGGACCCCACAAGGCACCCAGGGCTCCAACATAGATCTCATTGGCATTTTTAGGGTTAATTTGAATCGATGCAATGCGGTCCGTTTTTTCAAGCCCCATTTTGGTCCAGTTCTTCCCCCCATCGGACGTTTTGTAGATTCCATCTCCTGCGGATACACTGTTTCGGGTCCACGTTTCTCCGGTTCCTACCCAATAGGTATTATCGGGATCACTGGGATCAATGGTAACGCATCCAATCGACTGGCAATAGGCATCAAAGATCGACGTAAATCGTACCCCACCGTCTTGCGATTTCCACACACCGCCACCCGCAGCCCCGATGAGAACAATGTTAGCGTTTTTGGGATGCAGTTCAACGTCAGAAATTCTTCCACTCATCAATGCAGGGCCAATGTGTCGTGCTTTTAAATCACCGAAATAGTCCCCAGCGTTTAGGTTTACTGTTTGGGAAAAAGCCATAGCAATTTTTCCCATGCAAAGGCATAGTAAAAGGGTGTTTTTCATACGATGGAATTATTTTTTGGGAAAGGTAAACTTGTTCTGGTCAATTTCACCATTCAATTCAATCTTGTCGAACTGTATTACTTGGCTTTCCTCCCCTTTGATCCCTTGTGAAGAGGAGAAGGGAACGATGACGCCGTTGACTTCTTGATAATCGCTGAATTTAATTTGAGAAGTTTTTCCTTTTAATTCACCGTCTAAAATTTCACTTTCCATCAAGAGGGGGACAAAGTTCTCTTGGTCAATATAATAGTACTCGATGTTTGGGTTTTCCTTGCCATCAACTAAAACCGTTCCCTTGGTTAATTGGATCTTAAAACAAGACGTTCCATCAATTTTTTCTTCTCCCATTAGGGTAGCTGTATATCCTAGTTCTTTAAATTTTACGAGTGGATTTGGGAATTCTTTTGAGGCCCTTTTTGCATTTTCAGAATCGTCTGCTGGTTTTTCTTCGGCTTCCATGCTCATAAAGTTGGTGGACCAGCTTTTTTGACCGTCAAAAGCGGCAACGATGATTTTATTTCCCATAAAGGATACTTCCGTATACATTCTTCCATCGTTCATGGAAACAATTTCAATGGGTATTTTCATGCCTCCTTGGTCCACGTTTGCGGTCATTTTCATGGAGCTTATGTCGTTCCATCGATTACCGCCAATGGCTTCATAGTACTTAGACACAATGGTTTCAACGGACTGGCTATGCCCGGTAAGTGAAAAAGAAATCAAAAGGAAAGGAAGGACGATATTTTTCATGTTTTACGCTTTAATTTTATACAATATTACGCTTTTTTTTCCTGAATTTGATGGTCAATTATTGCTAATTCGGATTATCCTTAAATGCCAAATTGCGTTAAGTGATGTTCCACATGTTTATCGTGTAGCAACGTCCATTCGTTTTTACTAAGGGGACCAAAATATGGATGACTTACATACGATTCTGGGTACGTAATTTCATCCGATAGGTATTCTTCAAAGGAAAGGAAGGCTGCACAAAACGCATCAATGGCTAAATCCAGGTCTTCATGAGTCAATGGGACATTGGAAGTAAAAAAACCAACGCGTATGTTTTTTGTGAAGTCTTGGTCTGTATATAGAAAAGCTTTTAGTTTTTCAGCCTTTTCTTCTGAAACTTCCATGGGGTACGAGCGCAGTCCCATAGACATTTCAAGCCCTTGGGTTAGGTGTTCGATCATTGCTTGCGCGGTTAAGGATCCCCAAGAAGCGTTGGTTTCTGGGCTTAATTTAGACAGTCTTGATAGGAGGGATTCAAGATTTATTTTCATGGTATGGGACGATTACGTTTAGGTTATGAGGTATTACTTTTAGGGATATAGGCGAATTTATTTTGATGACCTCGCCGTCTATTTGTCCCCAAACACCATCGGTTTCAAGAATTATTTCGCGAAAGGGTAACTCGTTCACGTAGCGTGATCGGTGAAGCTGTTTGGTAAAGGCATGCCAAACAATGGAGAAAGCCATGAACCAAGGAAAAGGTTTAATAAGGACCAAGACGAGTTCCCCGTCGGACATCGATGCCCGGGAGGAAATAACAAATCCGTTACCATATTGGGAAGCATTGGCAATACTAACAACGAGGAATTTTCCTTGAATGGTTTCCTTGCCGTGTTGAATGTTGAAATGAAGGGCACGATAAGAAAAATAATGCTTGAGAATGAGATACACATACTTCCAAAACCCGCGAAAGGTAGAACCTTTAAATTCTTTCGCGATAAAAGCATCAAATCCAAAACCTCCGAAGCCAATTCCGGTTTGGTCGCCGCACTGAAAAACATCTACTTTTTGAATTAGTCCGTTTTGGATGGTTTGTAATGCCTCTTTGGTTTTAGAGGGTATGCCTAGGTGTCGAGCGATACCATTTCCTGAACCCAGGGGTAAAATAGCCAGTTTTGTATTGCTTCCAAGGATCGCGGTGCTAATTTCATGGACTGAACCGTCGCCTCCCACCGCACATACAATATCGATTTTTTTTTCAACCGCTTCTATCCCTAATTCGTTGCCATGTCCAACATATTGGGTATAGTGAAAACTAATATCAAATCGAGCTGAATTCAGGTATTGACGTACTTGTTTTTCGAGGTTTTGCTTTTTTGAATTTCCTGATTTGGGATTAATGATAAACCAAAGGGATTGCTTCATGGTCGACAGGTGTTGTTTCTTAAGTCCTTGCGAAACCGTTGTAGTTTTGCAAAGAAAACCAATTTTGATTGATGGATGCTTTTTTCCAAGGAAGAATTCCCGCTCGGTAAATGGTTATTTGCATGGTAAATGGGGGTTAACCATTGTTGTTTTTTTTCATCAAAACACAAGGTGTACCGGCGATTCCAGAGGTGATAGAGGCCATTGATATATCGAATTTGATCCTGTTCGAAGGGAGATCCAAATCCGTAAAGCGAAACCTTCCAATGCAGGCGAGAACAGAGGATGGGTACAATGTCGCTATGTCCTATGGTTCTTGGAGCATCAAAAAGGGGACCTTGATTTGGGTAAAACATGATTAGGGGTACCTTGTAATAATCTTGAATGGAATTTGCTTTTTGATCCAAATGTACAGGCGTATGGTCTGCGGTGATAATAAAAAGGGTATTGGTAAACCATGATTCATTCGATGCGTTCTGAAAAAAGGATCGTAAGGCACAATCCACATATCGGTAGGCCGCTTGCTCCTTAGTTAGCATTGGAAATTGCTGCAAAAACGAAGTGGGAATATCATAAGGTTCATGGGATGACAAACTGAAGAAGGTGGCCATGAAAGGTTTTTTGGCAAGCGACAGGTGTTTATTCATGAATTCAAGAACCGGTTTATCGTGAAATCCCCACGAGCCTCGGTCGTTCGTAGCAGGGGGGAGGTCATCTTCAAAATAAGCTTTTTCAAATCCAAGGCTGCGCTGGACGGCTCCAAAGCGCATGGAGGCTTCGTGGGCCCCATGAAAAAAGCTTGTTTGATATCCCAAGTTTTTACAGAGGCGCGGAAATCCAACCCATTGATTCATGGCATAATCACTCAGCACATAGGGTTGATCTTGCCAGGAGGGAATTCCAGCGAATAGGGCAGGAAGAACCTCAATGGAAGTTTTTCCTTCGGCATATCCCTGAACGTTTTTACCGTGAACGGAATAAAGGGAATCCAAAAAAGGCGTCAAGGGAATCCCCTTTACCGTTTGCCCTAATTGCTGGATTCCAAGGCTTTCAATGAGTAGGAAGACCAAGTTTGGTTTGGTTGTGGTTTCGTCTTTTCCGGGAGAAAAATGCCATTTAGGATTAAACCATCGGGCTTCCTCTTTGTCGGTGAGGTAGGAGCGCGATGGAAGTCCTGAATTTTGTATCGTTTTCAAAACGACAAAAAGTGAATTGAGCACAAGTGCAGGATTTTTTTTTACCTGTTCGCGGTTTGCGTCCAATATTCCCAAAGGCTTTATTCCCCATGAATTTCTGGCCAGCCCGAAGGATAGCACCATGCAAAATAGGAACATAGAAAGGGAGACCCCTAAGGTTTTTTCAGGGATTGATCGGTTCGGGATAAAGCGCCTTAGTCCAAGACCAAAAAGGGCATTTAGTAGTGCGAAAAGGCCTATCAAATACCAAAACGTTGTAAGCCAAGCCACCCCTTGGGAGCGGTCTTTTCCTCCAAGGTAAAACAGATACAGATCGAAGGAACAGCGCTTTAGTGTATATTGGAAATAGGCTAAGTCCCAACACTCCGTAAAGGCAATGAGTACAAATAAAAGCGTACTTACGCTTTTGGTTATGCGTATGGCTTTTAGGGAACCTAGGCTATAGGAACAGATAAAATAAACGGGCGTAAGGACTAAAAAAAGGTATCCGAGTAAGCTCAGATCAAAGCGAAGCCCCAGAAGAAAATCATATACATCGCTTTCAAAAAAACGATGGTTTAAAGCCCAAAATTGAATGCGGAAATAGGTGAGAAAAAGGAGGAAAAGCGCAAAAATAACGAGAAGAATTCGCGGAAAAAAGGTAGGGAGCTTCACGAAGCCAAAATAGTAAAACTATCCGTATTTTTGTGAAAAACAAGAAAATGGCAAAAGCTAAAACTAACGACCCAGCCGCAGATAATCGTTCCCGATTGCAACAGTTATTGTTGCAGAAGGCGGCTTTGAAACAGGATATCGCTGATGATGCGGAGGCTGTTTTTAAAGAGATTAAAAAATCCATAAAAAAGGAATTGGAAGCCCTGCGGGAATTGGTACCTGATAAGCGGGTTCGGCTTCATTTTCAGGAGCGAGGAGATTTTGAAATCCATGTATATGTGGGAAGCGATGTGTTGGTGTTTTCGCTACATCAAAATGTTTTTCGTTTACCGGATTCCAATCCGCTGTGGTGCACTCCCTATTACGAGTCGGATGAGCGTAAAGGGTATTTTAGTGTAATTCACGTGTATAATTTTCTGGCGGAGTCATTGATTCAGAACCGCTTGGAGGACTCAGGATACCTCATTTCCCGAATTTTTGTTAACCACGATCGTCACTTTTTTATCGAAGGAAGGACGCAATTAGCATCGATTTTTCGCGATACGGCGCGCAACGCATGGAACGATGCGGTTTGTACTTTGGCGGTTCAGATGTGCTTTGCCTATGCGATGTCCTTTGACCTTTATATCCCGCCTTACGAAATTCAAGAGGAGATTAGTGTAAACCAAATGCATTATATGGGGGAAACCTTAAAGCTACAAACAGGGAAAAGACTTGGTTTTCGAATGAAGTCAGACGATACGGAGATTTCGTAAAAATTTACAATTGTCATTGCCTAATTTGAATTTAGCCTTATATTTGCACTCCGTTTTTTAGGGGAAAACTTTATTGGCCCATTCGTCTAGTGGTCAGGACGCCAGGTTTTCATCCTGGAAACAGGAGTTCGATTCTCCTATGGGCTGCAGAAACAAGGCCCATTCGTCTAGTGGTCAGGACGCCAGGTTTTCATCCTGGAAACAGGAGTTCGATTCTCCTATGGGCTGCAATAAATTGGAAATAAAAATTTGAAAATAGTATAGTTTATGGCAAACCACAAATCCGCGATTAAACGTATTCGATCCAACGAGTCGAAACGAGTGTTAAATAAGTATCAACATAAAACGGCTCGAAACGCTGTACGAAAGTTGCGTGCAACGACGAATAAAGGAGAAGCAACTACCTTGTTCGCTACAGTAGCCTCTATGTTGGATAAATTAGCGAAGCGAAACATCATTCACAAGAACAAAGCTGCGAATTTAAAGTCGGGTCTACAGGTTCATGTGAATTCATTAGCGTAATTTTTTCTTCAGAATAATCTTGAATGAGGGGGTGAATGCCCCCTTTTCGTTTTTATGTAAGTTTGTAGTATGAATCGCAAGGGAATCGCGCTCTTATTTTCGGTGTTGTGCTTTACCTACGGGGCACCCTTGGCTCAACAGGTTACCATTGATACCCTAAAACCCAACCATGGTGTCTTGGGGAGTTCCGATACCCTTCACCGTTTTTTTCAGTCTTCCAATGGCATTTTTCCAGGATTGGATGGCTATTTTCCCTCCTTGGTAAATCCTTTTCTTCGGTATATGCCGATGGGGAGTTTTATTCACCCAACGATAGTGAGACCCAATACACCAAGATACACTTCCCTTCCCTATGTCGGTTTTGCCTATGTTTTCGGCTCGCATGGAAGCCAACACATTCAATTATCTTATGATCAGACCTTCCGAGGGGGGTGGATTTTTAATGCTTCTATGCAATCCCATGCAGGTGGGGGGATGATTCGAAATAATTTTTGGCGATACCGAAACGTGAATTCAGGATTGTATCACCAGGGTAAACGAAACGCTTTTGCCCTGAGTATTCAAGCCGTATCGGACCGTCGCCCCTTCTCCCTTGGATTGCAACAACCCGTTCTCGCTAATGATTTTACCATTGACCTCTTACCGGTGCGAAAAGACAGTTGCCGTTCGGATGGGATGCTAAAAACCCTAACGGTATCCAATGCGTTTCGCTTTTCAAAGGATTCATTACACCCTTTTCGGTTGAACCATGTTAGCGCTTTGAGCTCAAGAACGCGAAATTATGTTGAGTTGGATACCTTGGCGGGATGGTATCCTTTGATCCAATTTGATTCGTTGCATACGGCAGATCGGTACGAGTATGTGGTCATGCAACACCACCTCGGGATTTCCTATGATAAAGGCCCGCTAACTGTATTTTCGGGCCCGACCTATCGCTATTGGCGTGCAAGGTTTAATGGATTACAGTCCGATTCTAGCGAGGTTGGGGTGAATTTCGGGTTCGTGTGGCATCAAAACCGTTGGAATGTAAAGGGGTTTTATGAAAAGAACCTTTTTGGTGCTTTTGGAGAACAGCGCGCCAACTTGGAAGTTCATCAATTGCTGGATTCCCTAAAGCATTGGGGTGGGGCTTTTTCCTTTGGACAGGTAGCCCCGGATGTATTCCAGCGGTGGTATTCGGGAAATACGGTTTCGTATCAACTCAATAACCCGAAGACGCAAACCTATTTTGCTTTGAACGTTTCATTGACTGGATTGCGCGATGCATGGCGATATCGTATATACCTACAAGGATTACAAACGCAAGGGGTTTATCAATTTGATGGAAGTACATGGAATAATCAAGTATCGGGCAGTCAATGTACGTTGGCAGGACTTGGGGGTGAATTGGATTTTATGGTAAAAGGGTTTCGGGTACGCCCTGGAGTTTTGTGCATGCTGGATCGTGAGAACAGGTTTCCATTGACCAAAATAGATTTGCTGTTGAATAAGACGTTTATCGTTAAAAAGCCGAAGAATTTACAATTGTTTTCTACCCTCGCGATGAGTTATATGTCAGGGTTTAGTCCGTTGGGAATTCATCCTGTCGTGTCTGCCTTTGATTTCTCAATGGTGGGTTCAAACCGAACGAAAGGGTATTTGAGTGTTGTAACGTTGTTTGGATTTAAAGTGCAAACCTTCCGGTTTTTTTTAACGGGAACGAATTTAGGGTATTTTTTTCAGCCTAATGCGAATGAATTATTTCAAAACTACCCCTTGCCTCCATGGCAATTGAAAGTAGGTATTACATGGGATTTTTGGAATTGAAAAGGCGCGAGAGGTGATAACCTAGAATCAACATCAACCCGGATGCAAAAGGAATGATGGCGAGTTGTTCGTACGTATAGCCTCCCAAAGGACTGATGATTTTGTCGAATTGAAATAGTTCTGTACTCATCCAATAACTATTGGCAATAATCCAGGAAAGTACCGCAAGGTTGTGATATCGTTCGGTTTTTTTATTCCATAAATAGAGCAAAACCATAAAGGCAATGCATAGGGTAGGAAAGATCATTACCAAGGCTAAGGTTTTCCACCCCATACACCAACTCATGTCTTTCAATAACCAAAAGACAATATGAAGGTTTTCATATTTCCGAATAAAACTCGGGATTTCGAAGGTAGGTTTGGCCATGAGAATACGATAATACTAGGCCATGACTCCCATCACCTCAGCCATTTTCTTGCCGATGTGTGCTGGAGAATCCACCACATGGATTCCGCACTCGCGCATGATTCGTTTTTTTGCTTCCGCGGTATCATCGGTTCCACCAACAATGGCCCCAGCATGTCCCATGGTACGTCCCTTAGGTGCTGTTTCGCCGGCAATGAATCCTATGACTGGTTTGGCTCCATTCTCTTTAATCCAACGCGCAGCGATGGCTTCTAAATTTCCTCCAATCTCACCGATCATCACAATTCCTTCCGTTTCGGGATCATTCATTAGTAATTCTACGGCCTCTTTTGTCGTGGTACCAATGATGGGATCTCCACCAATTCCTATGGCGGTTGTGATTCCAAGACCCGCTTTAGCTACCTGATCAGCGGCTTCATAGGTAAGGGTCCCAGATTTTGATACGATACCAATTTTCCCCTGCTTAAATACAAACCCAGGCATGATACCTACTTTGGCTTCCCCGGCTGTAATCACCCCAGGACAATTCGGTCCGATGAGGCGACACGAATGGCCTTTAATAAATTCTTTCGCGGCGATCATGTCCTTTACGGGAATCCCCTCTGTAATGCATACAATGACTTCGATTCCTCCTTCTGCGGCCTCCATGATGGCATCCGCGGCAAAGGCGGGTGGAACAAAAATAATAGAAACGTTGGCACCTGTTTGCTGAACGGCCTCATGTACCGTGTTAAATACGGGTCGATCCAAATGCGAACTTCCGCCTTTACCTGGCGTTACCCCACCAACGACGTTGGTTCCGTATTCAATCATTTGTCCAGCGTGAAATGTACCTTCACTCCCCGTAAAACCTTGCACAATAACTTTAGAATTTTTATTGATAAGAACGCTCATGGTGTCAATTTTGAAGTTCAAAAATACACAAACTACATGAATCTGTCATCATGTTTCTTTTCGAAAAGTCAATGAATGGCGTATGGGGGTAGCGCAGGGAATGAAAAGGAAAGTGCGTCCTTTATGCTTACGCCAAAAGCGTTAATTGGGCTAAATAATGATGTTCATCTGCGAAAACCCGTTGGCATTTAAATCCAGATTCGAGAGCCATCGTATGAAGGGCGTCATAATCCAAATAAAGCCATGGGAAGGGTAGGGTAGCGTGATCATTGTAATGCATGGTGAACATAAAATTCCCGTAATAGGCTGCATTTAAATCTTGCCAGTACGAACCATCCTCTTCTTCGTAAAGAAAGGCTACATCCGATGAGTCGCAAAGGATTTGGCCTCCTGGCGAAAGTAAGGATTTCGCGTGTTCAAGAAAGTGTGGAACATTGGCCTTGGTTTTAGCGATACCCAGACCATTCATCAGGAATAGTAAGGTGTCAAATCTTTTGCCGGAGAACGACTCAAAGGTATGCTGGGCTACTGGTATTCCTTGGTTTTTCAAATATTCAACGGCACCGGGCGATGAATCGATGGTAAAGACATCTAATCCCTGCTGTATTAATTGTTTTGCATGAATACCGGTACCTGCGCCTACGTCCAATACTTTACCCCTACACAAGGATAAGGCGGTTAGTTCTAATTCAGGCATTTCCTCTTTGCTTCTGAACAGAACCTCTACCGGAATGATGTCATCATCGCACAAATCAGAACAGACGATAATGTCCTTAGTTTTTTGCGTTTTAGCGTAGGCCAAGATGGCTTTTCCTATCGGATCATTCTTCTCCATTTAGTACTCATATTCATTATAACCCGAGAGATCTTCCTCATCGTAGTCGTCACCATAATCGTTGAAACCAAAATCATCTTCATCTTCATCTTCCATTCCTGGGGAAAGGGAGCCTCCGCCTGCACTAAACATATCTTCCTCCAAGTCCTGTTTTGAGGATTCTAAGGGTGGGTTTCCTACGGAAAGTACGGTAACAGGGGTGTCCATCGCTTGGGATTCGATTCCTATCAATTCGATTAGAAAGATCCACATTTTCATGAAGTCATAAACGAGAATAAATTTCTGGTCTTTACCTGAAATGAAGTCCCTGAGAATGGCTTTTTGCATGACATTGCTTAGTTCGTCAACCGCGTCATCGTCGTAGGACATATCCATTAAACTAATTTCGTGTCCTTTATCCCATTGATCGTTGGAAACATAAAAACTAGCCATTTGATCTCCAGTAAATGAAAATTCCTTCATGATGCACTGATAGAATACTTCGAAGTTTTGATCTTCAGGAATGAGAATGTCCCGAAATACTTCTTCTTTGCTTTCTGAATCAAGTAAAACGCGAAATTTAAGTCCCTGTGCCATGATTTTACAAAGGTATTTAATTTACTGAACTATCGGTTTAATTCCCAAGGCTGCTGCTAAACGATACATTTCCTCTTGCGCTTCTTCTCTTGTGTTTTGAATTTTACCTTCTAAAATGGCTTCTTTAATGCCTTGTTTAATGGTGCCTATTTCGGTGCAGGGGGACAATCCAAAAATCGTCATGATATCCTGTCCGGTTACTGGAGGTTGGAAATTTCGAATCCTGTCTTTTTCTTCAACGAGCTTTAGTTTCTCCGATACCAATTCAAAGTTCTTTTTATATTTTTTGACTTTAAATTCATTTTTGGAGGTAATATCGGCATTGCACAGTGTCATCAGGAAATCAATGTCATCTTCCGCTTCCGACAGTAATCTTCGGATGGCAGCATCGGTTACGGAACCTTTGACCAGGGCGATGGGACGAAGATGCAGGCGAACCATTTTTTGAACAAATTTCATTTTGCCATCCAGCGGAAGGCGAAGTTTTTTAAAAATTCTGGGTACCATTCTCGCACCGATTTCTTCATGACCATGGAAGGTCCATCCTTGCTTATTATCAAATCGTTTTGTCGCGGGTTTTGCAATATCGTGTAAAATAGCAGACCACCTCAACCAAAGATCGTTGCTTTCTTTACAAACGTTTTCCAACACTTCTAAGGTGTGGTCAAAGTTGTCTTTATGCGTGTAACCATTGATGGTTTCAACTCCCGAAAGGGCGGTCATTTCTGGGAAAATCCTACCGAGTATTCCCGTTTTATGGAGTATATTAAATCCTTTAGAAGGGTGATTTGAAAGAACAATCTTATTGAGTTCAACCACGATTCGCTCCATAGAGACAATATGAATTCGTTCTTGTTGAGAATGCATAGCCTGAATGGCATTACCGGCAATGGAAAACCCGAGTTGTGATGCAAAACGAGCGGCGCGCATCATACGCAACGGGTCGTCTTCAAAGGTAACCACAGGATCGAGTGGGGTTCTGAGGATTCCCGCTTTCAAATCGTTCGTTCCCTCGAACGGATCGAGCAAGTCTCCAAAAGAATCCTCCGCTAGACTGAAGGCTAAGGCGTTGATCGTAAAGTCACGTCGCTCTTGATCGTCTTTTAATGTTCCTGGTTTTGTTTTAGGATTTCGAGAGTTTTTTGAGTAGGATTCCTTGCGTGCACCAACGAATTCAAGTTCAAGGTCTTTGTATCGAAAATGAGCGGTCCCATAGGTATTGAAAATTGAAATTTTGTGAACCTTTAACCGATCAGCCACGGCGCGAGCAAAGGCGGGACCCTCTCCGAGTACAACAATATCGATGTCTTTACAAGGCCGGTCTAAAAAAAAATCGCGAACAAAACCTCCCACCACAAAAGCCGGAATGTTCAACGCTTTCGAAGTTTGCGTTATGACCTTAAAGACCACATGGGTTAATGCATGGGAATAATTTTCCGCCATGGGACAAAAGTAAGTGAAAAGAGTGATTATTTGAGGGTCAGGGGATACCTATTCCTCATCGTCGTGGAAGGAAAACAAGCTTCCTGATAGGTCATCGTCATCATCGTCATCAAAAAATCGGTCTTTTTTACCGCTTTTTTTGTACGCATCCATTTTCGGCTTTTTGGAACGATCGATTTCGTTTTCTATTTTTCTTTCTTTTTCTTTTGGGGCTACCTTTTTGCGGTTATCCAAAAGGCTTGGATCAAAAGCTGGGTCGATAAACCCTTCCTCTATAGGTTTTTTGGGTTCAGGTTGGTAACCATCGTTTCTTCTCGGAGCCTCGGATCGGTTAAAAGTGGAACTTCCTCGGTTTTCACTTCGATCTTCTGCTTTTTTTACGGCAATCGCTCGTCCGTTAATTTGATGTCCATCCAATGCGTCAATGGCCGCCAATCCTTCGGATTCGTTTTCCATTTCTACGAAGCCAAAACCTCGTGAACGTCCCGTTTCCTTGTCCATCGCAACCGTGGCTTTGTTAACTTTACCGTGAGATTCAAAGAGAGAACGCAGCGTAGCGTTGTCGACACCAAAATCAAGTTTGGCAACGAAAATACTGATCATAATCGTTTAAGCACGTTTTAGAATAGATTTGATTGGTCGAATTTATAAAAAAAATAAAACATCAAGAAAAAATCAAGGGGAACTTATTAAAATTTTATGTTTAGGCTGGCATAAAAGGATCTTCCTTGGTTGCTTAGGGCTCCAGGACCAGGATACCCCGCTGTTCGACGGACGACTTGAATGGAATTCAATAGGTTGTTTATTCCCACCTTCAGTTGAAAATTTTCAAACCATGTATTCGATAGGCTTAAGTCGTGAATCGTGAGCGATGGTATTCGTCCAACCGTTGCGGTGGCATTGGTTTCAGGGGTATTGGCTGCATCAGAAAAACAGGCCGAGGTATACTGTATTTGGTAACTGAAACCAAACGTTTTAAATCGATATTCCAATCCACCTCGGATAATGAGTTCTGGGGCATATTCTGCTTTTTTTCCAACGATAGACGTTTGTGCATTTCCGGCAATACCCGGATTATCCCATCGTACATAGCGCGCATCGAGCATGGTTCCACTAAAAAACAGGGAAAGTTCCTCCGTGCTGGCATCCTTTACTAAAAAGGGGTTCATGAAAATAACTTCAGAATATAACTCTACGCCTTTCGATGTTAAGTCTCCGAGGTTGGTTTTAAATGGGTTTCCATTGATTTGAAGGGTTCCAACCTTGTTGTTGTATCGGATGTAATAGGCATTCAGGTCATAGAAAAACATCAGGTCTCGATGAAGTACATGTCCTTTTATTCCGATTTCGCTGCTGTACCCGGTAACATCGCTCAGGGTGGAATCGACGGTTTCTGTAGTGGCTGAAGGCAGTAGTTCGCTATACATAACCGGGCGGTAGTTTTGATTCGCATTGGCATAAAGCGAACAGGCGAAAGCAGGTTTGTTTGCTATGGAAAATTTAGCACTCATTCCACCGAGCATAATGATTCTATCCTTGGTCAATGTTGGAATATATCCTCCGAGAACCGCATTGGTTCTTCCTGCCATAGAGGCACGAATCGATTCAATTCGATATCCAGGAACAAGGCTGAGTCGTTTGCCAAGTTGGAATATATTTTCCGCAAAAATCGCCAGGTTTTGAGTTTGTAAGTCTAAATCGCGCAGAAATTGATTTCCATTATTGTCGGTCGAAACGCTTAAATCAAAGCCAGAATCACCAGAGCCTATACCTTTTTGCAAGCGATGGATGTCGCTTAAGCAATAGCGAACCCCTCCCGATAGCACATGCGTCTTTTTTGCCATTTTATAAGGTTGATTAAAACGCGTTTCGCTGGAAAGGGTGTTGTAAATATCAAGGTCTATCTCTCTTACGTTGTAGGACCCTAAGGTCGTATTAAAGGTATCAGCCACATTCAAGGGTTTCATGAATCCTACGCTGTTTCGGTTGCCATGTAAATAATTGAGGTTACTATGAATTTTTAATCCATTTTTAAACGTGTGTTCCACTTGAATGGATGCCATTTTCCATGGTAGTTCGAACCAGTTTCGGTTGCGAATTGAAGATCTTGGGTCTGTGGATATAACGGAATCATGTAAGCCACCTGCTTGCTGGTTAAGGTAGTAACTGTGGTGGTATTCCGCAGTAATTTTACCCCTTTTCCAAGAGTAGGCCGTTTTTGCGTAATAATTATGAGTGAAATAACGACTGTTGGTTCGAAACCCTTCGGCTTGGCGATGGTGAATGAAACCATAATAACTCCATTTCCCTTTTATGCCCCCTATAGCATTGAAACTATTGACTAAACCAAAAGATCCAGAGGTATGAGCGCCCTCATAGCTAAAGGGTTTTTCTCCTAGGTTATCCTTGAGTTGATAATTGATTAAGCCTCCGAATTGAGTACCGTATTGGAGGGCTGATGATCCGCGGTATACCTCAATGGAGGCCACAGCATCCATCGTTGGTGAAAAATACGCTTCAGGATACCCTGAGGGATCTGCAGCGATATCATAGCCATTTTGTCTCATGTTAAATTCCCAAGAGCGGTTGGCGCTTAACCCACGCGTGGAAATACTCGTTTGCAATCCTGACGCGTCATGTTCCGAAACAAAAATTCCTGGAGTTTTCCGAAACGCCTGCCGGTATGCGTTGGAAGAAGCATCGATATACCTTGGGTTCAAAAGTACCACCTCAACCTTTTTACCTGAAACGATGTTCATTTGAAAAATAGAGTCCGGAAGGAATTTACTTCGATAATAGGTGCGAACAATTACGTCAGCAGTTAGTCGAGCGCTATCTTGCGCCAACAGATGGAATCCATTGCATAGCAGAAAAGAAAAGAGGAGAAAACGGGAGTACATGTTTTTTTTTCACAAAGGAACTAAGACGCTTTGGTTCCTCTATCGCCAAAAAAGGGTATTTTAGAATCATTCTAAATAAATACCTTTAAAAGGGTATGAAGTCCACCGGAACTCGAAAGATTGGTTATCTTTGCTCATGCGCTTGGTAAAAACCATCCCACACCATCATTTTATGGTACAACTTCATGAGTACAACGAAAAGTATTTGTTGAAGATTACCCTCGACCAATTTGAGCAAACCTTCAAAGTTTCAGTTGATCTGGTGGATGATGTAGATCGACTCGAGCGCCAGTTAAGCGACGCATTTTACAACGCCTGCTTTCAGCGGTTTTTATCGATGAGGGAGGATTTTAACAACCTATTAAACCAGCAAAAATGAAAAAATTAGTTTGGCTAACGGGCCTGATCATCGTGTTTGGATGCGGTGGAAATAAGAAGAAAGCCGAGGCTCCTAAACCGACCGTAATAACACGCTATGATCCGAGTTTGGTGATTGCTTATTACAACGTGGATTCGGTCCAAGAACGATTTATGGCATTTAAAAAAGAAAACGACCAGTTTAAGGCTAAAGAAATGGCTTATCAAAAAGAATTGGAGCGGATGTACCAAGAACGAAACAATTTTGTGACGAGCAATGATCAAAAGGCAAAAGCGGGACAGCTGTCGGAAAACGAAATCATGGAAATACAAAAAAGGGTTCAAACCATGGATCAGAGCATCATGAATTATGAACAGACCCAAGGGGCTAAGCTCGATGAAGAAGCAAAAACAAAGTTCAACGTGCTTGCCAAGAAAATTGAACAACTCGGTAAGAAGTATAGTGAATTAAACAAGATTGACGTCCTATTAATTCAGGGCACTCAAAGTCCCATTAACTATATTTCTCCTAAAATGGACGTAACCAAAGATTTCATTCAATTTCTGAATAAAAATTAAGGAAATCACGCATGCTTACAGCACAGCAAAAAAAACAGGAGAATATTGTTGAATATCTGCTGTATATGTATTGTCTGGAAGATATGATTCGTTCCCTTGCGTGTGATGCGAACCGGGTTTGTAAGGAGTTAGTACCATCGTTGGCGCCCAATGCTTCTTTTATTCCATCCTATGAGCAATGGTATAGTGCGCTTTGCCAAGAATTACTTACATCGGGTAAAAAGACGAAAGGCCATTTAGCTGAACTTGAGGAAATTGCTACGGAACTCGTTTTTTTACATCAAACCTTGATGGTCGTTAAGCCGGATGAAAAGTATCAGGGATTGTACGAAACGGCATCGGTCTCCATCGATGAATTTTCCCAAAAATCTGGCATGGAAAACCATCACCCTGTTTTAATTAGCATTCATGCGATGCACATGAAGCTACAGCTTAAGTTACGTGGCAAAGATATTTCGAATGAAACGGAAATGGCTTTTGATTCCATGAGAATTATGCTAGCATACCTGGCGGTTGAATATAAAAAAATGAGGTCAGGTTCTTGGGATTTACATCCAAATTAAAGGTATTCAATTCCATTTTTCCATTCCTTGTCAAGTACAAAGCAGTCGAGGCCATTGGTTAAAGCAATTTTTCTTGCGTTAATGATGTGTTGATAGGTACTGAGTTGCATCAAGGTTTCTTTGGAACAGGCAACGGACGTTTTTTTACATTCGATTAACAGCTGCGCCTTTCCTGCGGAATCATAAACCAAAACATCCCACCGCTTGGTTAGTCCATGGTAATCAATGCTTTTTTCAACGGATATGAATCCTGTGCCATAATTTTTATTCGTAATCAGGTATCCAATTACGTGTTGCCGGACCCACTCTTCCGGGGTGAGCTTTACCCAAATTTTACGAACCTGGCATAACACTTTTACGCCTTTGCCCTCCCGTTTTAATGCTAGATTCGTTTGGGGAAACGACAAAGCATCCATCATGGTCTTGGCAACAATAAATCAAGGGGTTGGTAGGGGAGGCTAAAAACTTTGCCTAATATTTCATTGGTAAGCACCCCTTTATACATGTAAACTCCGTCTTTGAATCCCGCCTTAAACCGAATAACGTCGTCGATGCTTCCTTTTTCGCCAATATCCAACAGCAGGGGGGAAAAAATGTTGGACAAGGCAAACGATGCGGTTCGAGAAACACGCGAGGCAATATTCGGAACACCATAGTGTACAACCCCGAATTGATTGAAGGTGGGTTCTTTGTGATTGGTTACCCGAGACGTTTCGAAACACCCTCCTTGATCAATACTTACATCCACAATTACAGAACCTTCTTTCATGTGTTGAACCATTTCTTCCGTCACAACACATGGCGTTTTTCCCATGGAAGATCGAAGCGCACCAATCGCAACATCGGCCCTTCGAATGGCTTTGGCTAATACTTTGGGTTGAATGATAGAGGTGAAAACACGGTTTCCAACGGCATTTTGCAGGCGCCTCAACCTGGCTACGGAATTATCGAATACTTTAACCGAAGCGCCAAGTCCCAACGCAGCACGCGTAGCAAATTCTCCTACCGTTCCTGCACCAATGATTACTACTTCGGTGGCTTGAACGCCCGCCACGCCACCGAGCATTAGTCCTTTTCCAGAAGGGAAAGAGGATAAAAGCTCACCAGCGATGAGTACGGCTGTATTTCCCGCTATTTCTCCCATGCTCCGAACCACAGAAAAGACTCCCTCTTCATCTCGGATATAATCCCAAGCGATACAGGTTATTTTTTTTGCTGCTAACTTTTCAAGGGTAGCTTTGGGTTGTGTAGACAATTGAAGCGCAGAAATCAAGGTCTGACTTCCTGTCATCAATTCAATCTCATGCTCGCTGGGTGGGGCGACCTTAAAAATCAGGTCACACGCGTAAACTTCTTTGGGATCCGAGGTAATTTCTGCCCCCGCTTCGCTATACTCTTCATCTGAAAAATTCGAACCTTCGCCGGCTTGGCTTTCAACCCTGACGCGGTGGCCATTAGCCACAAGCAGCGATACAGCCTCTGGAACCAAAGAAACCCTCCGTTCTTGAAAGGAAGTTTCTTTCGGTATACCGATGAAAAGGGCACCTTTTTTTCGCTTAATGGCAAGCATTTCTTCTTGAGGCATTAACGCCCCTTGATGCAAGAGGGATTTTAATAGTTCAGGGTCTGTGATCATAAGTTACCGTATACGTTCGGGTGTTCGCTTCCTCCACGCTAATAGCAATCGCTATAACATCGTGAGGTAGAAAAGTACTAATTTTTTCGGGCCATTCAACAAGAAAAATAGCATTTTCCTCAAATATTTCTGGAATTCCGTACTCCAACGCCATGCGTTCAGAAGCAATGCGATAGGCGTCTATGTGATAAATTCGAATGTTATTATCGGTTTCATAGGGATGAACCAGGGCATAGGTTGGTGAACCTTCTGGATCTAAAATGCCCATCGATTTCAACAAGGCGCGAATTAGGGTTGTTTTACCAGAACCCATGTCGGCATGAAAACAAAGAAACATGGGTTTCATCAACCGGGATTGTAGGGCATGCACTACGATGTTCAGTTGGTTTAGCCCGATGCGTTCAAACGACTCAGTCATGGTTGGGCGTAAAGGATTCCGGAGAATGGCCATTCCAACGAAGAAATTCGATTCCCTGTGGATCGACTTTTAGAAATGTTTGATAAGAAATCCATTCACCAAGGTTGATATATCGAGCTCCCTTAGCTTCGAGGTCCAAGGGTAAATGCCGATGGCCAAACACATATACATCATGAGGGTCTTTGTCCTGCATTTCGCAAGCATAGATGTAAAGCCATTCCTTTTCTTTGCCGTTGTATTCTTTGTCTTTAATCGAACCTTTTCGACTCTTGTTGGAAAAATAGTGCGCAACCGTGAGTCCAACATTAGGATGTAAGCGCGCAAAGGCCCAACGACAGAGCGGATTTCTCAAGATACGTTTTATCCATTTGTATCCCCGATCCCCAGGTCCAAGACCATCGCCATGACCGAGGAAAAAACGCTTTTCGAAAAATGCTTTGGACAGCGGGTCCGAATAGGTTTGTATGTCGAATTCCTCCTGAAAATATGTTTTGACCCACATGTCATGATTTCCTAAGAAAAAATGTAAGCGAATGCCACGGTCACTTAGTTCTGCAAGTTTCCCCAACAAGCGAGAAAAACCTTTGGGTATGACGGTATTATACTCAAACCAGAAATCAAATACATCACCAAGAAGATAGATTTCCGTTGCATCCTGAGCGATATAGTCGAGCCATCGCACAATGGAGCGTTCTCGGATCATTGAATCCGCACGGTTTGGTGCACCGAGGTGAAAATCTGAAGCGAAATAAATGGCCATTAGAATCCAAAAATACGTATCAACGTTTCTTCTAACATCGGACCGCGAAGGTTGGTATCAATAATCTTTCCGTCACGGTCGATTAAAACCGTTAGTGGTATACTACTAACCCCATACTTTTTGGGCACTTTACTATTCCAGCCTCCGAGATCGCTAACGTGATTTGGCCAACTCAATTTATCGTTTTCAATCGCATTTAGCCATTTTTGTTTGTCGTTGTCAAGGCTAACGCTAACTACCGTAAATCCTTTGTCCTTGTACTTTTGGTACATGTTAACTACGTTAGGATTTTCTTTTCGACAGGGACCACACCAGGAGGCCCAAAAATCAAGCAGTACCACTTTGCCTCGAGTGCTCGAAAGGTTGAAGGGTGTTTTACCATCCGTTAGGTATTCTTCAAAATCCGGTGCTTCTTTCCCTTTTGCCAGGGGGTTATTGGCTTCTTGGTTGGATTTTTGTTCCTTTTGAGTAACGTAGGTATTCACGTAATTCACATATTCTCTGATGGTTGGTGAATCACCGAAACATGCAACGAGTTGGTTAAGTATGTTGGTATACGCTTCAAATTCATTGTTTATATCCAAAGAAACTAAGGCTATGATTAGGGCAGGAGAATTTTGATTGGCTGCGACAAAATCCTGCCGTTCATTTAAAAACGTAAGGTAGGCTTGGGTCATGTATTGGTTAAGCCTGTTACGTCGAACGGTGTCTTGAGGCGGATAGCTGTTCATCGCTTTGTATGCAGAATCTTTTTTAAGGTTCCATTTTTCCAATTTAACCGCAAAACGATTCATCTCTTGGGAAGCATCGGAACCCGTAAAGTTGCAAATGTCCTGTAGGCGATTGACGTCTCCGTATACGTTTATAATGGAACCCGCTCTTAAAATGATGTTGGTGTGAACGTTGCCATTTCGGATTACGTAGTAGTCAGGAGCGGGAACCGCACCCGTTACTTTGAATTTACCTTCGGCATCCAGTTTTGCTCCGAAGAACTGAAAATATTGTTTGCCATTGAATTTAGCTATGTAAATGGAATCCGACTGGGCGTGAAAAAATTGTCCGCCAACGGTCACAGTGATTTGTCCAATCGCCGAAAAACCAAGCACTAACAGGAGTAAAGTAAGTCCTTTTTTCATTTTTTTCTCGTATAAAATTCTTCAATTGCCGTTGCTAAGGCCTCTCCTCGCAATCCATTTCCAAGGATGGCTCCGTTCGGATCGATCAACATGGTGTATGGAATTCCTTCTATCCCATAAAGGGGAACGATACTGCTTTCCCATCCTTTAAGGTCACTTACATGGTTTTCCCAAATCAATCCATCTTGTACAATTGCCCTTTCCCATTTTGTAAAATCCGTATCCAAAGAAACTGATAAAATCGTAAATCCACGGTCTTTATATTGGTTGAAAATACGAACAACATTTGGATTTTCCTGACGGCAAGGCATACACCACGAAGCCCAAAAGTCTACTAGCACTAATTTTCCTCTAAAATCGGATAAGCGAACCGGTTTTCCTTCTCGGTTGGGCAGGCTAAAATCGGGAGCCATGTATTGCGTTTTTTGGGTGGTTGTGGATTCGCCTTCCCCGGATGGGCTCTTTTCGGTACAGCCGAGGAGAAATATAAAAAGCAACAACATTATTCCGTATTTCATGGCAACATTAGTTTAGGTATCGTTTTACGTATTGTTTTAAGTCCTCTCCAGTCATTCCTTCAGCGACGATATAACCTTGGGAATTAATCAGTACCGCGTGAGGTAATTCCCCAATGGCATATTGCTGCAGCAATACGCTTCTCCCGTTTATCGCTCCGGGATTGGTAGAACCATTTGCATCGGTGAGTTGCCATTTTCCTGAAAACGAATAGTCGCGAAGGGCTTTTTTCCAATCTTCGATGTTCTTATCACACGAAATACTTACCACCTCAAGCGCATTATTTTGTTGTTTTTGTAATGCTGAAATGGTTTGATTGTCCTTGGCGCCATTGGGAAATTCAAGTCCCCAAAAATAAAGCAGGATGGCCTTTCCACGGTGTTCACTCAAACGGAATTTTTCTCCAGTTATCGACATTAAAATGAAGTCAGGGGCTAATAATGACTCCTGTTTAATGGCGTCTTTTCGGCTGTTTTTTTGCTGAAATCCTTTGTAAATTTCATGGGATAGTGAATCTTTATATCGTAACCCTTTTGTTGCGGGAACGGCACCATAGGTAGTATTAAAACTAGCTGATACCATGTTTAGAAGGTTTAAATGATTTGCATTCCACGTTTGAAGTTTACCTTCTTCGCTTGGAGGGGTAAGATGTTCGGTTAAAACAATATGGAATGGATTACTCGGATTGCTTCTGATTTCTTTTGCTATGAATGCCATCAGTTTTTCTGATCCATTCGGTTGATCCAGGGTAGCGATATATTGGAAATATTGATTCGCGGTTTTAGTCCAGGCCGCGCCTTGGAGCCCGGGATTCGTTTCAAAAGTCTCACGGTAAGCCATTACCTTTATTTTATCACCAGGTACGGGGGTAATCGGGATGATTTGAGGTTTCTGTTTTCCTAGTCGAATTTGATATCGACCTAAGCCACGTATGGTACCTTTCAATGAAAAATACCCCTTTTCATCAATGCGGGTACTCGCAATTAAGAAGGTGTCGGTAAGCGATTGATAGGCAGCCACAATTTCAACATAAATGGAGTCACCCGCCGCACCTTGAATGGTTCCTTCAAGGCTGAAATTTGTTTTTATGGTTTCATTAGAATGACAAGCCGTAAGGGCTAATAGTAACCCGATTGCAACTCGCCAATACATTGGGCTTTTGTTCTGCATTTACCCTTCCAATTTTTCCCTTAGGATTTGATTGCCTTTTTTGGGGTCGATTTTCCCTCCGGATTGACGCATAACTTGACCCATTAAAAATCCTAATAGTTGTTTCTCTCCTGCGCGATATCGGCTCACTTCTTCCGAATGAACTGCCAGTACTCGTTCAATAATTTCGCTCACCAACGATGTGTCATTCGATTGAATCACGTCAAGGGCTGTGGCAATTTCCTCAGCCTCTTTCTTTTCCGTTACCATGTGCGGGAAAATTTTTTGAGCGGCACTGGTATGGGATACCGCATCCGACGCAATCAGGTTTATTAGTCCTGCGAGGCGAGCGGGTTCAATAGGAAACGATTCAATGCTAGTTCCCGTTTCATTCAGGTACGACTTAACCTCCCCCATGACCCAATTGGCGGCATGTTTCACGTGGGTTGTGTGCGCAAGGACCTCTTCAAAATACAAGGCTATCGGCTTGCTATCGGTTAGGTTGTAGGCGTCGTAAGCACTTAAGTTAAGGGTTTGGGTATATTTTAGAAACAAGGTTCTTGGAAGCGGAGGCATCTGTGTTTTAACCCAGGCAATGTCTTCTTGGGTAACGGTAATTGGGGGAAGATCGGGTTCAGGAAAATATCGATAGTCGTTTGCTGCTTCTTTGGTTCTTAATGAAACCGTTAGTCCTTTAAGGGCATCAAAAGCTCGTGTTTCTTGGGCTACCAACGACCCCGATTCGATGAGTTCAATTTGTCGGTTAATTTCAAAATCAATGGCTCGTTGTACGTTTCGAATGGAATTCATGTTTTTGACTTCCACTTTGGTTCCGTACGTATTTGACCCAACGGGCATAACGGAAATGTTTGCGTCGCAACGAAGGGAGCCTTCCTCCATATTTCCATCACAAATTTCTAAGTAACGAACAAGTTTACGGACTTCCGTAAGGTAATTATAAGCTTCTTGTGCCGTCGTAAGATTTGGTTCACTGACGATTTCAAGTAACGGAACACCCGCTCGATTCAAATCTACGAGGGTATCATACACATCCATATCGTGAATGCTTTTTCCCGCATCTTCTTCCATGTGGATTCTGGTTAAACCAATGGACTTTTCTTTTCCATTTTCATCACGGATGATGATTTTTCCTCCCGTACAAATGGGGGTTTTATCCTGGGTAATTTGGTACCCTTTCGGCAAGTCAGGGTAGAAGTAATTTTTTCGGGCAAAGTGTTGAAAACCCGTAATCGAGCAATCACAGGCAATCCCAAGTTTTATGGCAAACTCCACGGTTTTTTTATTCATTACCGGAAGGCTACCGGGATGGCCAAGACTCACCGGACTCACCAGGGTATTTGGGGGCTCTCCAAAAGCGTTTTCATCAGAGGAATAAGCTTTTGATTGGGTAAGCATTTGTGCATGGACCTCAAGTCCGATAACGGCTTGGTAACGGGCACGAAGTTCTTCGGTCACCATAGGAGTTAAATTCTGGCGATTAATTCTTTCATTATTTGCGTCATCTTCGGTTCTTGACGGCTAGCTACTTCCACCACGTCTTGATGGGTCACGTTTTGTATTTTACCAGGAACACCAAGATCCGTGATTATGGATATGGCGAAACAAGGTATTTGCATGTGACGGGCAACAATCACCTCAGGAACGGTAGACATACCTACGGCATCGGCTCCGATAACACGTACATAGTTGTATTCTGCAGGTGTTTCTAAGGTTGGACCCGTAAGACCGGCATAACAACCTACGGAAACCTTAATTTGGTTTTCTGAGGCAATTTCTTTCGCTAAGGCGATCATCTCAGGATCGTAAGGTACGCTCATATCGGGGAACCTTGGGCCTAATTCATCGAGGTTTTTACCAATGAGGGGATTCCCTGGAAACAAATTAATGTGATCGTTCATGATCATAATTTCACCTACTTCAAAGCTTGGATTCACGCCTCCAGAAGCGTTGCTCACAAATAAGCGCTCAATGCCCAATCCTTTCATTACACGTACCGGGAACGTGACTTCCTGAAGTGAATAGCCCTCATAATAATGGAAACGACCCTGCATGGCTACAACCTGTTTCCCTCCTAGTTCTCCAAAAATTAATTTACCCGAATGTCCTTCAACGGTGGAAAGCGGGAAGTGGGGGATTGCCTCATATGGAACAATATCAATGGCTTTGATTTCATTGACTAAGCCACCTAGTCCCGTCCCTAAAATGATGCCTATGGTAGGTTTTACAGTTGTTTTAGACTGGAGATAGGCAACGGTTTCATTAATTTTTGCTAACATAGTTTTCAATTAAAGTTAAAAAAGCCTCCTCATGTTCGATGGCTAAAGACATGGGTTGAACATACCATGGATAAAGGGTGGTAAGTTCCAAAATCCCAGGGGAATTGAGCCTCATATGGTCTTTTTCTGTGGTGATTATGATGGTTTTTAAAGGATCAAAGGTATCAAATTTCTTATGAATTTCTTTGATTTCTTGGGGAGTAAATGCATGATGATCCGAAAAGGGAATGGGAATTATTTCATATTGTTTCGATAGGTATTGATAGAGTGGTGTTGGATTGGCAATTGCGGTTACCACCAGGGCATGGGTAGGAGAATCGTTTTCAAGGCTCCCCATGGCTGCTAAAGCGGGGTAGGTAATGCGGCTAAAGAAACAAGGGATCCCATATTTTTCTACTTTTTCTCGGTGCACACGCGTGTTTTCCGACGTTAGCGTTTCAGGGCATTTTGTGTATAAAACGATATCAGCTCTTTTAACTCCCGAACGCAGTTCCCTTAAGTTTCCAAAGGGTAATAGAAAATCCGAGAAGAAAGGAGAATCATAGGCAGATACAACGATGGATAGTCCAGCTTTTACGCTTCGATGTTGATACGCATCATCTAACAAAAGGACATGGTCTTTGGATCGGTTCATGGTTTGAATGGCGGTAAAACGGTTTTCTGCCACATGCACTTCGTCCTGCGCTCGAGCCCACTGTTTGTATAACAAGGGTTCATCACCCACTTCTTCAGCCCGGTGCTGATGGCTGAGTGCTATGTGTCCTCGCGTTTTGCGCCCGTAACCTCGCGATAAGACCTGGATCGAAAAGGAGTGTTGTAAATGACGCATGAGGTAAAGGGTCAACGGACTTTTGCCCGAACCTCCAGCGTTTAAATTACCAATGGTTATTGATTTTCCAACGAGGACATTGGTTTTAAAAAGCCCAACCGCGTAAAACAGGTTCCGCAAATAGGTGATGATACCGTATACAATACTGAGTGGGGCAAGAACATACCGCCACGTTTTCATGGTTTATCACGCGCCATAGTTCGAAAAATCTTGATCGTCTGCAAAATAGTAAATTCTTACCATTACGGTATCGTTCAAGTAATCTATTTTTCCCACTTCGAAGCGGTTGATGACTAATCCAGTTTTTTGTTGCAGGTCTGCTTTCATCGTTTCATAATGTTCAGGCTGGATTAAATCTACCCGGTCATAATTGACTACTTTTCGGGTTTCATGTTTCACCAACCAGAGGTACTCCAAGATATACAATAAGAGGATTACCGTGAGGTTTATTACACCCAGTTCAAAGATATTAATCTGGTATATGCCTTTCCCCACTTCGGTGGCAAGCATGGCATTAACAACACTTAACCCAATGACTAAAAATAAGTAAGTCATTTCTTTTATTTCAATAGCATCGGTTCGATAGCGAATAATTCCAAATATGGCAAAAAGACCCAGTCCCATACCGGTATCGATGTCAAGTTTTTTTAGTCCGAAACATAGGAAGAAGGTAATTGTCCCAATTAAAAAATAGGTAAAAAGGTAATCTTTCCTTTTGGTTTTTGGGTAGTACAACAGGCGCACAATGACATATAAAACAAGTACATTGATGAGTAAACGGATGCCGAGTCCTTCCAAATCATTGATATTCCATGAAAAGGAACTTATGGCTCCTGGTGCCTTGGCTAGGCTGGTGTATAAAACATTATGCAGCATGTAAATTGATTTTTTCTAGGTATTGTAATTTTCGTTTAAACCGGTTCGCTTTCGGTTTTTCTTCGCCCAATAACTCCATTACCCCTAAACAATATTTACTCAAACGGTAAGGGCGGAGGTGGTTTTCTTTCATTTGTTCAAAAAAGGGAGATCTGCGGTTAATGCGTTCTTGTTTAAGTTCCGCAATCACTAATGAAGTCAGCGCAACAATCGAACTTCCTTTGCTAAACGAAAGGTTGAAATCCAAGGTCAGTCGTTCGTTGGTATGTTTATTTACTAAGGTGATACGGTTGAAGGCATTCGTCAATACGGGGGATACCTTATAGCTTTTGTGGACGTGATCTCGCACTAAGTGTTCTTCCTCAGGGGTCAAAACATCATGGAAATTAGGGGTTGAAATGCGTTGTTTATCCGTTCGACCTTTGCTTTTATGTTTGATTTCAAAGAAATAAATACCCGAGTCCACATAGTTTCTTATTCTCATCTTGTACCGGTTACTTCTGCGGTTATGATGATCCTTGAAAAAAGAAAACTCGGCATCGTCAAAGTAAAGGCTTTCGTAGGCAAGGGCCCTTTTGTTGTTAATTTCTAAAACAAAGTAATGATCTTTTAGCTTGGGGAGAAGCTGAATCAATGTATTTTTGTCAAACGCAAATTTTGTATCGATGCGATTCATGAGTTTAACACGATCCATGGACTCCAAACCGATGGCATCAAAGGAGCTAAGGGGGGTGTCAATGGCATGATCCGACATAGAATCAAAGGTACGTTTTTTTTACATGAAAGGGTCCATTGCGAAGGGGAATATTAACTAATGGTAAACTAAAGATTAAATGATAAAGAAAATACTTCTTCTAGGTTCAGGGGAATTAGGGAAAGAATTCGTCATTGCTTGCAAACGATATGGTCAGTATGTTATCGCCGTAGATCACTATCCTAATGCTCCTGCTATGCAGGTATCCGATGAATCCGTGGTATTGGATATGCTGGATGGCAACGCTTTGGATGCTTTGGTCGAAAGCGTTAACCCCGATCTTATTGTGCCAGAAATCGAAGCCATTCGAACGGAACAATTCTATGCCTATGAAGCCCGCGGAATTCAAGTCGTCCCCAGTGCCAAAGCCGCTAATTTCACGATGAATCGAAAGGCGATTCGGGATCTCGCAGCGCAAACGTTGGGGGTACGAACGGCACCGTATCGGTATGCCACCTCCTTGGAAGAACTTCGGTCAGGGGTAGCCTTTACGGGATTTCCTTGTGTAGTTAAACCCCTAATGTCGAGTTCTGGTAAAGGCCAGTCCGTTATTAATTCTGAAGCGGATGTTGTTCCGGCTTGGGAATATGCCATGGAAGGGTCTCGAGGCGATTTAAAGGAAGTCATCGTCGAAGGGTTCGTTGAATTTGAGTATGAAATAACCCTGCTAACAGTTACCCAGAAAGATGGACCTACGCTGTTTTGTCCTCCGATTGGACACCGACAAGAACGGGGTGATTATCAAGAAAGCTGGCAGCCCATGCCAATGAATCCTGCGTTTTTGGAAGAAGCAAAGCAAATGGCGGAAAAGGTTACTAGTGCTTTGGGAGGTGCTGGACTGTGGGGTGTTGAGTTTTTTATCACCACCGAAGGCGCCGTTTTTTCCGAGTTATCTCCCCGACCACACGATACGGGTATGGTTACCCTTGGAGGAACCCAAAATTTCTCTGAATTTGAACTCCATGCACGAAGTATTTTAGGATTTCCCATTCCCTCGATCGGTTTGCAACGCCATGGAGCCAGTGCGGTTATATTGGCTACCAAAGAAAAGCATGGCGACGTCATGTATGAAGGATTAGAAGCCGCGGCAAAAGTTGAAAATTCAGATTTTCGTATCTTTGGTAAAACGTCATGCCGTCCTTATCGTCGCATGGGGGTTGCGCTGACGTTTGGTTCAGATCCCGTAAATGAATTGGTGGAAAAAGCCCAACACCTGGCTTCCTTAATAAAAGTGTCATGAAAACATTCCTACTTACCGTAAGCTTTATCTCCCTGTCCTTTGTCATGCAGGCTACTGAGATTTCGTATGAACTGCGTATGCCAAGGCCTCAAAACCATTATTTCCAGGTGGAAATGAAAGTTAAAGGGGTAAAGCAAAAAACAGCCCTTGTAAAACTTCCGGTGTGGGCTCCTGGGTCATACATGGTACGGGAGTTTTCCAGGCATATCAATACCGTTAAAGCCTTTGCGCTCTCAGGGGGCGAACTTAAGGTAATTAAAACCGCAAAAAATGCCTGGGAAGTAATGCTGGATGGGTGCGATGGCTTTACCGTAAAATATGATGTGTACGCTTTTGAAACCGGAGTTAGAACGAGTTTTTTAGATGAAACGCATGGTTTTGTGAGCGGTCCTAGTCTGTTTATGTACCTGGACGGAAAAAAGGAGTTGGGAGGGAACTTAACGATTCATTTACCAACTGCCTTTAAAAAAGTAAGTACCGGATTAACGCGAATAGAATCAACGGATTCAAAAGCTTCAATTCAACGCTTTTCCTTCGATTCCTACGATCAATTGGTGGATTGTCCGATTGAAATCGGAAATCAAATCGAATTTGAATTCACCGCTGCAGGTGTTGTCCATCTCGTGTGTATGTATGGTGTTGGGAATTATAACCCTGATCAGTTGAAGAAGGATATGGCAAGACTCATTGAGGAGGAAACCAAAGTCGTAGGCATAAACCCTAATAAACGGTATGTTTTTATTGTGCATAATGGCGTTGGAGGCGATGGAGGGTTGGAACATGCCAATTCTGCTGTTTTGAGTGTTGATCGGTGGACCTATGATGGTCCCAATTATTTAAATTTCCTAAACTTGGTGGCTCACGAGTATTTTCATTTGTGGAATGTCAAACGAATTCGTCCAATCGCCCTAGGTCCCTTCAATTACGACCAGGAGGTTTACACGCGCTTACTTTGGGTCATGGAAGGTTTTACCTCGTATTATGATGAACTCTTGATGCGCCGAGCAGGATTTTACACGCAAGATGAGATGCTAAAAAAAATACAAAGCGCCATCAATTACGTCGAAGGTAGCGTTGGGGCGAGAGTTCAACCCGTGGCTCACGCTTCATTTGATGCATGGATTAAAGCCTATCGGCCCAACGAGAATAGTGCAAATACCACGATGACCTATTATTCCCGTGGGATGGTATTGGCGGCTGTTTTTGATGCATGGATTATAAAACATTCAAACGGAAAGGCAGGATTAGATGACGTAATGCGAACTTTGTATAACACCTTTTACTTAGCGAAAGGAAGGGGATTTACCGATGAAGAGTTTAAAGCCGTTTTAGAACAATATACAGGGTCTGATTTAACAGATTTTTTTGCTAAATATATTGATGGAACGGAAGTTATTCCTTATGCCAACTATTTTCTTCCCCTAGGCATTGACGTTTCGGATGTAGGAACGGTAAAACCGGTATTTGGTGCCAATGTAGTCGAGGAGGATGGGCATGTTATCGTGAAGAATATACGCGCAAATTCAGCGGCAGAAGATGCAGGTTTAAGCGTCAATGATGAGGTATTGGCCTGCATGGATTATCGAGTCGATAAGGAATTATTAGAGGCTATGGTGAACGGGGCAGCCATCGGCGATCAATTTGAAATGTTAATTGCTCGTGCAGGGATATTAATGTCGCTCAATGTAAAAATTACAGGACAACGAAAATCTTCTTTTATCTTTACTAACCGGCACACGGATGAAAGTTTACCGCTCTATAACGTGTGGCTTCGTTAACCCAAGCGACGCATTAAAAGAATGCCCTTCCTGTCCAGTGTCCCTACGGATATGCGAACGGAGAAGACCAATATGCGTGCCCTGAATGTTCTTTCGAATGGAAACCCAGCGAGGAAGAAATTAGCGATGCGATAAACGTGGTTGATTCTAATGGCACTCCGCTGCAGAATGGTGATACTGTCGTTATAATTAAGGATTTACCGGTAAGAGGAGCGCCAAAAGCGATCAAGGCTGGCACAAAGGCTAAAAACATTCGGCTCGTTCAAGGCGACCATAACATCGACTGTAAGGTGGATGGCTTCGGCCCAATGGCCTTAAAATCTATATTTGTCCGGAAAGCCTAAGGGTTGTTAATCGGGTAACACCACTAAATTGGCAAATTTCAATAGGACGGTTTTCGATCCGTGATGCGGAAAGAAAATAATGGCCTTCTTATCGGCCCCAACGCCGTCTAAATGCGTGACTTTTCCCTTTCCAAAACGGGAATGCTCCACATTGGTGCCTACGAGAATGTCTTGAAAATTGGAGTCCGTAGTGGAGGTTTTAGGAAGGTTTGAAAGGGATTTGAGCGAACGTGGTACCTGAGGTTGTTTCAAGGAAACATTCAATCCTCCCGTAAAATTGCGTTCCATTCCCCCCATTAGTGATCGGCCTTGTTGGCTGCGCATCGGTGTTTCATGAAGGATAAAAGTACTATCGATTTCATCTAGAAATCGACTAGGTTCACAACGGATGGATTGATTCCAAACGAACCGCGAACCCGTGTAGGATAGGGTGCAGGTTTCCATTGCTCGGGTTAATGCTACATAGAACAATCGACGTTCCTCTTCCAATTCACTTTTTGAACTCATGGAAAGTTGCGACGGAAATAGGTTTTCTTCCATGCCGACAATATAAACATGGGGGTATTCTAACCCTTTGCTCGAGTGTATCGTCATCAACGAAACATGGTTTCGATCTTCGGTTTTCTCTTGATCTGCATCCGTAAGTAAGGAAACATCCAATAAGAAGTCAGGTAGGGTTTTGAGTTCACCCTCCTCGCCAGATTTTACAAATTCTTGAATCCCTGCCAATAATTCTTCTACGTTTTGAAGCCTTTCAACCTCTTCAGGACCTTTTTCTTTCTCATCCACTAATTCCCTCAAGATCCCTGTAGATCGAGTGATATGCTCTGCCAAGGTATATGCATCTAATTTAAGCATTTCGGCTTGAAAGCTACGAATCATGGTCACAAATTCATAAAACTTTTGTTTGGTAGCATTCGAAACATCAGCGGGATATTGTTGGAAGTTTTGCATGACCTCCCACATGCTAACGCCATGGGTACTTGCGGCGATTATAATGTTTTCAATGCTCGTTTTTCCAATGCCTCGTCTCGGATAATTTATTACACGTTTTAACGCTTCTTCATCTTTTGGATTCGCTGTTAATCGAAAATAAGCCAATACATCTTTGATCTCCTTTCGTTGATAAAAGGATAACCCACCGTAAATTTTGTACGGTATATTCAGCTTGCGCAAGGCTTCTTCGAAAGATCTTGACTGCTTGTTGGTGCGATATAAAATCGCGAAGGCATTGTAATCAGGAACCGTTGTTTGCTTCAAATCATAGATCTTACTTGCTATTACTCGTCCTTCCTCGTTGTCGGTTAACGTCCGAACAATGGATATGGGTTTCCCCTTCCCATTGTGGGTCCAAACGCTTTTTTGAATTTGGTCTTGGTTTCGTTTTATAACACTGTTGGCGGCATCCACAATGTTTTGAGTACTTCGATAATTCTGTTCTAATTTAAATAACCGAAAGTCAGGATAATCTTTCCGAAAATTTAAGATGTTCTCGATGTTGGCCCCTCTAAAAGAGTAAATGCTCTGTGCATCATCACCGACAACACATAAATTCTCATAGGCTGCGGCTAGTTTCTTTACGATGAGGTATTGAGCATAATTGGTATCTTGATACTCATCAACTAGAATGTATTTAAATTTTTGTTGGTAATAATGAAGCACCTCAGGCTGGGTCGACAACAAGACGTTTGTAAAGTAAAGTAGATCGTCAAAATCCATTGCGCCAGCGCGTTGACAACGGTTCGCATATTGAGCATAAATTCTTGCCATTTCTGGCCTGCGAGACATGCGATCCTCCTCCAGTATATCGCGGTTATTTGCGTATGATTCTGGCGAGATTAAGTTGTTTTTTGCTGAAGAAATCCGTCCAAAAACACCGCTGGGTTTATAGGTTTTGTCATCGAGGGATAATTCTTTAATGATATCTTTAATCAAGCTTTTGGAATCTTGGGTATCGTAAATGGTAAAGTTGTTCGGAAATCCAATCCGGTCAGCATTGTAGCGCAAAATACGCGAGAAAACCGAGTGAAAGGTGCCCATCGTTATGCTTTTCGATTCAGATCCACCAACGATACGTCCAATTCGTTCCGACATCTCTCGCGCAGCCTTGTTGGTAAACGTTAAGGCCATGATGTTGTGGGGATCAATCCCTTGTTCTACCATGTGGGCGATCTTGTACGTCAACACGCGAGTTTTTCCTGATCCCGCCCCAGCAATGACCATGGAAGGTCCGTAGATATGTTCTACCGCAACGCGCTGGCTTTCGTTTAATTCGTCTAAATATCCCATGGAAAAGCGTGAAATTCAAAAATAACAACATTTTAGCGACCACAAATGCATTACTCCTTCATTTTAGCATGAGTTTTTAAACAATCAAACCGACTTTGTACCTTTAGGCAATGCTTTGGTTTAGTTTATGGCATTTTCCCGAGAACTACAGGGGGCCCGAATCCGCCTTTCCCCGATTTCATGATCGAGAATTAACCTCGTTTTTTGATCAACAGGCAGAAGCCATTCAACGAGAAGTGTTGGAATTTCTGGGTACTAAAGACGCTACGCCATATTTCCAAAAACGAATGGTGAGTAAGTCTGAGGGCTATAAAACCTTCTCTTTGCGTTGGTGGTCAATCGAATTTTTTGAAAACCAAAAGGATTTCCCGATTCTTACCCAATGGCTTAGAAAACGTCCCGATGTACTCACGCTGTCCATCAACATTTTGGAGCCTAAGACAAGAATTTTACCCCATATGGGAGATACCAATGCAGTCATCCGAGGACACTATGGTATTGCCATTCCAGAAGGGTTACCTGGGTGTGGTATTCGGGTATTAAATGAAGAGCGTTCATGGAAAAACCAAGAATGGCTTTGGTTCACGGATGCCCATGAACACGAAACATGGAATGAGAGCAATACGAGAAGAATTGTACTGCTCATGGATGTTTTAAGGCCCGAATATCGAAAGGCGAAAGGAAAAATTTGTGCTACGGTTATGGCTTCACAATTTATTCAAAAACGCAGGGAAAAATGGAATTTTATTCACCGAATGGATCCTCGTTCGCTTAAACGGTTGGCTCGAATGCTCCTGCCCTTGGTTTATGCTAGAATTTGGATGCTGAATTTCATTAAAAAGTATTGAAAATCTTTCGCCATGCGTACCTTTGTACCGTGAAAATAACGTTGTACCACAATCCTCGATGCAGTAAAAGCCGTAACGCCCTTCAATGGTTGAAGGAGCGAAATGTAGAACTTGAAATCGTCGACTACCTAAATCAAGCTCCAAGCATTGAAAGCCTGAGGTCGCTTGGGGAAAAATTAGGGCTTGATCCACGCCATTGGGTACGAAAAGAGGAGGAGGAATATCGGTTATACCTTAAGGGAAAAGACCTATCGGATGATGAAATTTATCGGCTTATGCATCAATATCCGAAACTTATACAAAGACCTATCGTAGTATGGTCGGATCGTGCCGTGGTGGCTCGACCCCTCGAACACTTAATGGATGCCCTAGGGAATGCGAACTAAATACATCGATCTTATAGATCAAACCTTTGATTTTCCTCAGAACGAGTTCAATTTACGCGAAGATCGCCTTTTTTTTCACGGCATCGATTTAATGCGCCTGATTCAAGATTATGGTACACCATTGAAATTTAATTATCTCCCTCAAGTTTCAAACAACATACAGCGCGCAAAAGGCTGGTTTAGGGAAGCCATAAACAACCAAGGCTATGCGGGTAAATATTATTATTCCTACTGCACAAAAAGCAGTCATTTTTCCTTTATCCTTGACGAAGTACTGAAAAACGATGTCCACATAGAAACGTCATCGGCTTTCGATATCGATATTGTAAACCACCTGCTGAATTATGGGAAATTAAAAGAAGGGACCTTTGTAATTTGTAACGGCTTTAAACCAGCCGCCTATATCCAAGGAATTGCTGGGCTCATGAATGCAGATTACCTTAAGGTAATTCCAGTAGTGGATAATGCCGAGGAGATACAAAATTTACTTGCCTCTACGGAGAAGGATATCTCCATCGGTATTCGAATCGCTGCGGAGGAAGAACCAAAATTTGAATTTTATACCTCTCGCCTAGGGATGAGGTACCGTGAAATTGTACCTTTTTATAAATCAGTCCTTAAGGACAATCCTAGAATCAAGGTAAAAATGCTCCATTTTTTCATTAATACGGGAATTAACGATACCGCTTATTATTGGAATGAATTGACAAAATGCCTTCGCATCTACAGCGATTTGAAAAAACTTTGCCCAGAATTGGATTCTTTGAATATTGGGGGTGGATTTCCGATTAAGAAATCGTTGGCTTTTGATTTCGATTACGCCTATATGGTTCGTGAAATTTTGCAACAAATCAAGCGTGTTTGTACGGATAGCGATATTCCCGAACCTAATATTTTTACCGAGTTTGGATCCTTTACGGTCGGAGAGAGTGGGGGAGCTCTTTTTAGTGTACTCCATCAAAAACAACAAAACGACCGGGAGAAATGGAACATGATTGATTCCTCTTTTATGACCAATCTTCCAGACACATGGGCCGTTAATCAGCGGTTTATTATGCTGCCCATCAATAGGTGGAATGACGATTACGAGCGAGTACTTTTGGGGGGATTGACCTGCGATAGCGATGATTATTATAATTCCGAGCAGCATTCAAACGCCATTTATCTTCCGAAGTTCGAAAAAAATAAAACCTTGTATATTGGTTTTTTTAATACCGGTGCTTATCAAGAAACCATTGGAGGGTATGGAGGGCTCAAACACTGTTTAATTCCTGAACCAAAGCACATTCTTATAACGCGTGACGACAACGAGAAAATTGTTACGCAGCTTTTTAGTGAGGAACAGACCGCAGAGGATTACTTACGAATTTTAGGGTATAAGGCTTAAGGTTAACGCAATTGCGCTCCGAACACTTTTGTTATCGCTTCTAGGATTTGCTTCATTTCCTCGTCTATTTCTGCGTCCGTTAACGTTTTTTCCTGGTCCCTAAAATGAAAAGCCAAGGCATATGATTTTTTGCCTTTTTCAATGTTTTCCCCTTCGTAAACATCAAAAAGATTCATCGAAATCAACCGGTTTGAAGCAGCTCGATACGCGGTTTCTTTCAAAGCGGAATAGGTAATTTGTTCATCCAGTAAAAAAGCAAAGTCTCGCCTGACCGACATTGTTTTTGGTAAAGGTTTGAAAACGGTATTGGACGTTTTGGCGCGTTCAACGAACGCTTTCCAATCCAATTCAGCAATATAAACCGTTGATTTAAGATCAAATTGCTTCATCGCAGCAGGGGAGAGCACACCCATTTTTGCTATCGACTTACCATCCATTTTAAGTTCTATACCTTCCGCATAAACGTCAATATTTCGGATGGGAATTTCTTCTAATTCGGAAGGAGAAATATGTTGAATTATGGCGAGAACATCGCTTTTAACATCGTAAAAGGAAAGCGATTGAGAGCCCAACCAAGAAACAGGGTTATTCGCTCCGGTTATCCCAAGCATTAGGGTTTCTTTTTCTACTAATTGCTTCCCAAACTGATGATAGGTCCGACCAAACTCAAAAAATTTCACGTTGGGGGCTTGACGGTTTTTATTGTAATGAATGTTCTCCAAGATACCATAAACCATTGCGTTTCGCAGCATTGCGAGGTCTTGGCTCAATGGATTTTTTAAAAAAACAGGGCTGCCATTAGCTTTGGAGTTAATCGTATTTTCGTAGGAGCTTTTAGTCAACGAATTGTTTAAAACCTCATGGTATCCTCTAGACGCGAGAAGGGATGAGATTTTAATCCGCGTTTTGTGTGGACTAAAGGTTTCAGTGTTTGGGATGGAAAACCTCCATTTTTCAGGCATGGGAATAGCATCGAACCCTATAATTCTCACAATTTCTTCTATGGCATCAACCGGTCTAGTGACATCCGCTCGGTAACTAGGAATTTCCCAATGGTCTTCTTTTCCTTTCGTAAAATCCAACGAATATAATATAGATTCGAAGGCGGACGTATCAAGCGTGCTCCCTAAAAATTGATTGACTTCTTCAACGGTAAGCCGAAGCTGTTTTGGGGCATTCGATGGACGATCCGCTGCCGAATATCCAAGGCGATTTCCCCCTGCGATGTCTTGGATTAAATCCATTAAGCGATGCAATGCACGTTCTGTTAAGGCGGGATCTACACCGCGCTCGAATCGAAAACTAGCATCCGTATGAATTCCATGTTGTTTGGAAGATTTACGTATCGTCGAGGGATCAAAATAAGCCGACTCTAGGAGTAGGTCTGTTGTCGTTTCGCATACCTTGGACTCTTCTCCTCCCATTACGCCGGCAATGCAATGGGGAAACCCGTCGCCATCAATGATTAGGTCATTCGACTTCAGCGAACGCGCTTTCCCATCTAAGGTGGTTAATGATTCACCAGAACGAGCAAAACGAACCGTTAGCGATGAACGAAAATAAGCAGCGTCAAAAGCGTGTAATGGTGTGCCCATTTCGTGCATGACATAGGCAGTACAATCCACCACATTGTTGATTGGAGAAATACCAATGGCTTGGAGTTTTTGTTGAAGCCACATGGGGGAAGGCCCTATGGTTACGCCGGTAATTTCACCGATCAAATAATGAGGGCACGCTGAGGAGTCCTCAACGGATAACCGTAACCGAGGGTTTGAAATTTCTTGAGGTTCTTCGATTTCTGGCCAACGGAGAGGGATATCTACCCCTTTGTGATGTTTTAAAAAAGCGCGAAGGTCACGCGCAACTCCGATGTGACTCATGGCATCGCATCGGTTGGGGGTAAGTCCAATTTCAAAAACAGCATCTTGATCTAGAGCCAACGCGGCAGAGGCCTCGGTGCCGTTCGGAATGCTTTCTGCTAATACCAGGATGCCCTCATGGGAATTTCCGATGCCTAATTCGTCCTCAGCGCAAATCATTCCGTGAGAAGCTTCACCACGAATTTTAACGGATTGAATAACAATCGGGTCCCCTGATTTAGGGTATAGCGTAGTTCCTACGGTTGCCACCAAGACTTTTTGTCCTGTAGCCACGTTCGGTGCACCACAAACAATCGGTAGTTGTTCTGATCCTACATCGACCAGGGTCAGCTTCAATTTATCCGCTTGGGGATGTTTTTCACATCGAAGGACTTCACCAACGACTACACCCTTTAATCCTCCTTTGACGGAACCTGTGTAGGAGATATGCTCTACTTCAAGTCCTGTTTGAGTAAGGATTTCGCCTACCTCTTCGGGTGATTCCTTGAAATCCAAATAGTTTTTAAGCCAATCGTATGATATTTTCATTCAGAAATTCTTGTGGCGAAGGTAATCATTTTGAGCCAATGCATGGGGAGGAGTTCATGATTTATTCATCAATTAATAAGCGTTAAAAAACCTTTTTATCCCTTAAATGTTCATACCTTTGAGGCGCTTAAAATTCAATGATTTCACATAAAACTACCCCAATCCATTCCAAGCTTATTTATTGCGCTACCTTTTTGTTCCTTGGAATGATTCCCTTGAAAAGTGTTGCACAAGATAAACACACCATTAGCGGATACATCACGGACGCACGAAATGGAGAAGCCTTATCCAATGCAAAGATTTATGTTCCAAGCATTGAAAAAGGAACGGTAACGAATACGTATGGATTCTTTTCTTTAACCCTACCGAGTGCACTGTATGATGTGGAACTTCGCTGTTCTGGGTTTTCCACCCAACGTAAGAATGTAGATTTACGAAAGGCCGATGCTACTTTATCCGTGGAGCTCAAAGTGTTTGAAGGCGAGAAGGTGACGCGTGAAATTGTAATCAACGGTAAGAAAAGTGAGAATGTTAACTCAACGAAGTTAGGTCAAATCGAACTTGACATAGAACAAATAAAGAGGCTTCCAGCCTTTATGGGGGAGGTGGATGTCATTAAAACCATTCAACTTTTGCCTGGCGTTTCGTCCGTTTCGGAGGGAGGACAAGGTTTTTACGTACGAGGAGGAGGTCCGGACCAAAACCTTGTTATGTTGGACGAAGGGGTCGTGTACAATGCCGCTCACCTCTTTGGATTCTTTTCGGTTTTCAATTCAGATGCAGTTAAAAACGTGAACCTCATAAAAGGAGGAATGCCAGCCAATTATGGGGGAAGGCTTTCTTCTGTCTTGGAAGTCAACATGAATGAAGGGAACAACAAGCATCTTTCCATCAAGGGAGGCATTGGAGCCATCTCGTCACGGCTCACGGTGGAAGGGCCGCTTAAAAAAGACAAGGGCAGTTTTATTGTATCTGGGCGTAGAACCTACATAGACGTTTTGGCCAAGGCGTTTATCTCTGACACGTCTCCTTTTGCAGGTTCAGGTTACTATTTCTATGATATGAATGCAAAACTGAACTATAAATTCGGTGAAAAAGACAGGGTCTTCTTAAGCGGATATTATGGTAAAGATGTGTTTACTTTTTCCAATCGTGATGGAGGGTTTAGTGCGGACATGCCTTGGGGCAATGGCATTGCAGCCTTGCGTTGGAACCACTTGTTTAGCAATAAACTATTCATGAACCTCACCTCAACCTTTTCCGACTATAAATTCAAGTTTGGTTCAAAACAAGATGAATTTAAAATCGAATTTTTATCGGGAATACGAGATTACGGAACTAAAGTCGATTTTTCGTATTATCCGAACGATAAACATCGAATCAAATGGGGAGCGAACTATATTTATCATGTTTTCACCCCTTCGAGTGTTTCTGCGGCCCAGGATACCATCGTTTTTAATACAGGTAATGCACAAAACCTCTATTCTCATGAGGAGGCTTTGTACCTGCTCGATGAATTCGACGCAAGCGACAACCTAAGGATAAATGCGGGTTTGCGTTATACGGCATTTCAGCATGTAGGTCCATTTACGCGGTACATTAAAGGGGATATCAGTAAACCGGACACAACCCTGACGTATGGTTCAGGTGATTTGATAAAATTTTACCATGGATTGGAGCCTCGGATTTCATTTCGATGGTTGGTTGGCCCCCACAGTTCCATTAAGGGTGGCTATGCGTACAACTATCAATTTGTGCATCTTACGAGTTTGAGTGCCGTTTCTTTACCTACCGATATTTGGTATCCTACGACCGATATCGCTAAACCGCAAAAAGGGTTTCAATCATCTCTAGGGTATTTTAAAAATTTCTTTGATGACCGATACGAAGCTTCGGTGGAAGTATACTACAAGGGAATGAATAATGTCGTAGAATTTAAAGAAGGGGCCTTACCTGGCGACAATGTGAATGACAATACAGACAACTTAATGGTGTTTGGAAAAGGTTGGGCTTATGGCGTTGAATTTTTCTTTAAAAAGTCGGTGGGTAAATTTAC
>JBJTWF010000049.1:0-12450 GCA_046081565.1 Flavobacteriales bacterium
ATCAACCTTCTTTTGACCCTAACACCTGTAATCAGTTACCGGTAATACCACCGGGCCACACGCAATCCATTCGCTTAGGCAATATGCAAACGGGAGCCCAGGCAGAACAGCTTTCCTATACCATCCACGTAACCCCTCAAAGTACGCTTTTTGTATATAAATATGCCGTTGTTTTGGAAAATCCTGGACATCCATCCGTACAACAACCCAAGTTTGAAACCCGTATTTTAAACGCGGCAGGGTTTCCGATCGGTGGGGCGTGTGGCACCTACACCGTTTACGGTGGACAACCCGGACAAAACTTTCAGACCTGTTCAGGAAAAACGTGGCTTCCTTGGACGACGGTAGGAATGGATTTAACCCCTTACCTCGGACAAACCGTTCAAATCGAATTCACCACTTGGGACTGTGCTCAAGGTGCTCATTTTGGGTATGCATATATTGCAGCCGAATGCCAACCATTAAGCATTGATGTCAACTATTGTGGGGGGAACCAGCCATTAATCCTCACCGCGCCATCGGGGTTTCAATCCTATGTGTGGCAACCCGGTAATCTGACTGGGCAACAGGTATCGATTAGTAATCCTAACGGGAACCAAACCTACACCTGCACCATGACAACGTTCTCGAATCAGGGAACTTGTGCGGTGGATCTTAGCGTTCAAGCGAGTCCTACCCTCGTTCAAGCGGCCATGAACTACAGTTTAGGTTGTCAAAACCAAGGGATTGCATTACAGGCAACCAGTACCGTAACTACCAACGACCCCACCGTAAATTTAACCCATCAATGGATTATTCCAAACGGGAGTGTACTCCAGAGCACGGCGAACGCAGCAACAGTACATTTCAATGCCCCTGGACCTCAAACGGCGATGCTGATAACACAAAGCTCAAACGGATGTGTTGATACGGCAATACAAACCGTTTCGGTATTACCTACCCCCCATTTATCCCCTGTAGTTGATCGTCCTTGCATAGCGCAACAAACCCAATTTAGCCTTCAAGGAAACACTGCCATTTCGCAAGCCATATGGAATTTTGGGGATGGAACACCCCCTGTAAATTCACAAAATACCATACATACATACAACCAACCGGGAACCTATACCCTTAGTTTAATTGAAATTGGAAACAATGGGTGCAGCGACACTTTATACAGTCCCTTGATAATCTATCCCTTACCGCTAATCCATGCAGGGGCAGATACCGCAATTTGTCCTGGAAACGGAATCTTGTTGGATGCAAATGGCGGAATTTCATACACATGGTCGAATGGACTTTATCAAGGCCAGTGGTTTGTACCAACGCAAAATCAATACCTCACGGTGTTGGGAATGGACAGCCTACATTGTTATGCATACGATAGTGTATTCCTTCAACTTTTTCAAACCGATTCCATTTATACCTGCCCGGATAGTGTATTGTGCTTAGGGGATAGCCTTGCCTTGTCCAATACGCCACTCGCAAACGTATGGTGGGAGGCGGGATTTTCGTCAGGGCAATGGGTTAGTCCAGGACTAGGCGTGCATTCGTTTGTTGTTCACGGAAACGACGCCAATGGATGCTCGTCTTCCGATACGTTAACCCTAACGGTACTTCCTTTACCCCCTGTTTTTGCGGGGCAAGACACCGTTGTTTGTGCCGGAAGTACCTTATGGCTCGAAGCGACTGGAGCACAACAATATACATGGTCGAATGCCCAAAACAACCAAGCCTTTATTGCGGTTCAACAAAACGTAAACCTTACCGTGTTGGGCATAGATGCCCATGGGTGTCAACAAAGCGATACCCTTCACGTTGGGATTGATTCCATCCCTTCGTTACACGTTGCGATAGCGCCATCGACAGGCTGTATTCCGCTAACTACCTCGCTGCTTAACGAATCCACAGGCAATGTATTTACACAAGTCTTGTGGTCGTTTAACAATGGAATGGTAGCCTCAGGAGATTCAGCATCTGTAGTCTTTTCCGAGGGGGGGTGTTTTGATGTCACCATGACAGTGACTACTGGCTTGGGATGTGCATATAGCGTAACTCAGGCACAAGCGCTATGTACCTATCCCCTGCCTCAGGCAGCGTTTAACACGGTAAACGCCAACCTAAACACGGTAAGCAATGGTACCCTAATGAATAACGAAAGTCAAGGTGCAAATGCATATTGGTGGGACTTTGGGGATGGAAGTCCCGCTTCAATCGACATCGAACCCTATCATGCATTTCCCACCGAGGAAGGAGGAACCTACCTTGTGACCTTGGTCGCAACCAATGCTTATGGTTGCATGGACACGATTCAACAGGAAATTCATGTTGAAACGGAACTTAGTTACTACGTGCCCAATGCCTTCACTCCAGATGGTGATCAATTCAATAATATATGGAAACCGGTATTTACTTCAGGCCTCGACCTTATGGATTATCATGCAGTGATTTACAACCGATGGGGAGAAGTAATTTGGGAGAGTTATGACTCATCCGTTGGATGGGATGGGAGTTACGGAACGAATGGCATAGCCGTTCAAGACGATGTTTATGTCTACCAAATAACATTCGGACTAGAAAAAAACGCCCAAAGAGAGAGAATTAGCGGTCATATCGTAATCGTACGATAAGCGTAAATGAATAAGGAAAAAACGAAAACTCCTCGTGAGCTTTCAAATAATTGCTTAGCTTTAACTAAAACTAAACCATGGAATTCATAAAAAAACACTTTGCTATAATACTCATTAGCCTTGCCGTAATGGTTACAGGGCTCATCTTGGGAAAATCGTATTTATCCAAAGGGAAGCCGGATCCTAAAATAAAGGTTATTGGAAAAGGGGAAGAGACGTTTGATTCGGATCTAATCGTATGGAATGCCTCCTTTAGTCGAAATGATTCTGATTTAAAAGTGGCGTATTCTGCGCTCAACGTGGATCTTCAAATGCTAAGAGTCTATTTAAAAAGTAAAGGGGTAAGTGACAAGGATATTATCATTGAAGCCGCAAACATTGAAAAACAGTACAGTAACGAGGTGGATGCAGATGGTAAAATCATTTCTACCACCTTCAATGGATATGGCATCACCCAAAACGTCAAGGTGCAATCCAAAAACGTTAATTTAATAGAACGCGTTTCCCGCGAAGTTTCGGAGTTAATAAACGCAGGCATTGAATTGGATTCAAAAGCGCCTGAATATTATTATACCAAAATGGCGGATTTAAAACTTAAAATGATTGAAAAAGCAACATCCGATGCACGAAAACGCGCGGAGAAAATCGCTGAAAACGGAGGAGGAAGCCTTGGAAAACTGCATCAAGCGGATATGGGCGTATTTCAAATAACGGCGGAGAACAGCTCAGAAGATTACGAGTGGGGAGGCAGTTTTAATACCTCAGCGAGAAGAAAAACCGCCCATATTACCATTCGCTTGGAATATACGGTAAACTAAATCAGTTTACGAAGTCAAAGGTTTTGAATTTGAAAATTCTTAATTGAACGCCAAATTCATTTTTAATGGACATGGTGTTTGTTGAAGGACCCGGAACATAGCGGTAATACACTTGCGCTTTAACCTGCCATGCTTTGTTTGATCTAGAAAAACCCGTCTGATAGTGAAAAAGACCTAACCCAGCACGAACTGAAAACTGTCCTACATCATAGCGATCAGTATGGCTCTTTAGGAGAATATTATATTCAGGTGCGGCAAAAAGCTCAAGCATTTCACCCCGGCATGAAGCCCCAACTTTTCGCTGATAAATGGGGAAAAGCGACTTTCGAAAATTGAGTCCCGTAGTTAAATATAGGTTGTGGGGTTGGGTGAAATCGTTACTGCTTTTAAGTGGAAGGGTTGCCCGAAGTCCTATTTCTGGTTCGAAAAAATGAAGAAGGTTTGTGGTTAATCCAAATTGCAGGGTATTGAATTCTGCATTTTTAAAATTACCACCACCGTATACGCCAAAATTTTCTTTTTTTCGCATATACACTTGAGCAGAAAGACCAAAACTTAAAAAAACGCTGAGGGTTAAAAAAGAAAAACGCATGGGAGTAGATTTATTTCCTACAAACCCATGCGTGCTTAATGGTTACACGGATCGATTAAAAATCTTTCACGGCACGGACATTAAACGAATTATTAGGGCACTTAAAATTCGAAGGATAATTGGAATTCGTACCGCATTGTTTGGCCCAAGGGTAAGAACCATTTTTGGTAGAGGACCAATAATACCAATTGCGAAGGCCTCCCAATTCACTTTTCATGGAATACAGGACGTCAAGCTCATCCTTGGTTGGAATTCGCCATCCGGTTCCTCCCTCACTGTACGCCGAAACAACGGGTAATGATTCCTGATAATTATTTCCAGCAGTGCTTATGACTTGATCCGTTTTTGAGGCAACCAACCCATGGGTCCCGTTGGCATCGATTTGGATAACTACACCACCAAACGCTTCTTGTCCAAGGACAAAGGTTTCGGGTCGATTTATTTTTTTACAGGAGACGGCTAAACCGAATAGGGCCGCCATGGCAAAAATTAGGTTTGTTTTCATGGTAGTACATTTTAAGGGTTAAACATTAGTCGATCAATCAGCATGCGCGCGGATGGCTTTAAAAGCTGGAATTCCTTGCTGATTAACTGACATAAAACCTTACGGCCCGTTATTTTTGTCGTTGCTTGATAGGTTATGTATTCTACTTCCATTTGAAGAAAGTACCGACTAGATTGAATATTTTCTATCGTTCAATTATTCAAAACCTTGTTTATATCTTAAATCACCAGCTTCATTTGTAACCAAAAAGATATTGCATTAATCTTTCAAGGTTGGTCGCTTCTTTCTTGCGACACAATAGGTACTAAAGATGACAGTATAACAGTACGATTTTTACCGATGACATCCTTTTTTAAAACTGAAAACTTTATAGAAAAAAATGATATAAAACTCAGTGGGGTAACCTACAACGAGCGCTTTGAAATTGAGGTTTTAAACGATAAATGCCATGGAATTTACTAGATTTTACGAAGGAGGAGCTCTATCCTACCCCTACGGTAGACTATTCTGGGTTTTAAGGGATTTTACCATGTAAGAAAAATATTTCGACCTTAACCGGAATGGTTAGCCCATCGCTTTCTGTAGGCTTCTGTTTTGTCAAAACACTCCTCTTGTTTCTGGATATTAAAAATTCTTCCTCCGCGGTTATCGTTTCCTACTCCTGCTATATAGGCCCAATTGCCCCAATTGGAAGCTACGTCATAGTCCACTAAGCAGTATTCAAACCATGCGGCGCCGAAACGCCAATCTTGTTCTAACCCATATACCCAATAGCTGGCTAGGATTTGGCGCATTCTGTTGGAAACAAATCCCGTTTCCCTTAATTCGTTCATTCCCGCATTAATGAGCGGCTCCTTCGTTTGACCTAATTTCCATTGCTCAAATTTTTCGGAATCGAAGTGCTCAAAAGGTGCTTGTTCATGCAACCCTTTTCGTTGAAAATATGCCGTTGGAAATTTTTTGAAGCTAAATCGAAAAAAATCCCGCCAAAGCAATTCAAAAACCAACCAATACGTGGATTCATTTGCCGCGAACTCCTTTTCAAATTGTTTTATCTCTTGGTAGATACGCCGTGGTGAAATGCATCCTTGGCTCAACCACGCTGAAAACTTAGAAGAAAAATCTAAACCCTCCAATTGATCCCTGGTTTCCTTGTAGCTGAGCAATGCTTTACTTTCCCAAACAAAGTGTTTTACCCGATTCTTAGCTTCTCGCTCACCTCCGATCAACCATTCAAGGTTTTGCGAAGGAACGAAAGAAGGAATGCTACTGTTCAACCTAGGAACGGCCAACCTTTCGGGCGCATTGAAAGGTTCGCGTACCTTTGACTCCTTTTCGGCAAGTTTTCGAAATTTTGTAAATAAAAGAGGAATGTCTCGCACGCTAAAAGGCAAATCATCTGGATGGTACAAGGTACTCGTCGAGTACGTTTCAAAGTCTACGCCCGAGGACAAGACCTCTGTTCTTATGGCATTTTGACGAAACTTTTCCTCGCTTCCGACTTGTTTCTTAGTGTATACTTTCTGAATGCCAAACTGTTTACAAAGGGCGGGAAGATGTTCCAATGAAGAACCTTCCACCACGAGTAAATCGCCCCCACGGGCAATCAATTCCTTTCTAAGACCATTGAGGGCTTGAAGGATAAATACTTTGCGTTGAGGCCCAACGCGTTGCAATCCCAACCACGGTTTTTCCATGAAATGATCCATAAAATAAACCGGCAATACTTCATCGTTTTCCTGAATGGCACGCAACAAGGTTTCATTGTCATCAATCCTCAAATCTTCCGTAAACCAAACCAATCCTCTCTTCATAAGTAATCCATGTTTTTTTTAATTTCATCCGCTTTTTGTAGCAAGGCTGTTTTTTGATTGGCCTCCATTTTATCCCACACCTTGTACATCATCCCAATCCTTGGGTTATTGGAGAGTAAGGAACGGTTTCGATCGTAAAAATCCCAATATAAGGCATTGAAAGGACACGCTTTTTCACCTAGCTTATCCTTGTAATTATAATGGCATCCTTCACAATAATTACTCATCTTTTGAATGTAAGCTGCAGAGGAAACATAGGGCTTTGTTCCCACTATTCCTCCGTCTGCAAATTGAGACATGCCTCGCGTGTTGGTGATCTCTACCCATTCAAAGGCATCGATATAAATTCCGAGATACCATTGATCTAGCTCATCGGGGTGAACCCCTGCCAATAAGGCAAAATTTCCCGTAACCATTAAGCGTTGAATGTGATGGGCATACGCGTGATTTAGCGATTGTCCAATGGCGTGGTGTAGGCAATTCATTTGCGTTTCTCCGGTCCAAAACCAACGAGGTAAGGGCGCCTTGTGGTTTAAGTAATTCAACTCAGCGAAGGCTGGCATTTTAGCCCAATAAATTCCTCTCATGTACTCGCGCCAACCCAACAGCTGACGAATGAACCCCTCTACTTGATTTAGCGCATATTTTGTAGGAAATTCCTGATACGCCTGTTCGACGGCTCTAATCACTTCCAAGGGAGAAATTAACTTTATATTCAAGGCAAAAGACAACCGAGCATGATATAAATACCAATGGCTTGTAACCATGGCGTCTTGATAGGTACCAAAATGTTGTAATCCAACCGCTATGAATTGGTTTAACAGTGACAGCGCAGACGATCGGTCAATGGTCCATGGTACCTTTTCCGGCTCAATGTTACCGATGGTTTTAATCCCTGCTCGTCGAACTTCATCATCAATAGAACGAAGGTCATTACAAATTAAAATCGGCACCTCAATGTTCATCGTTGCCGGTAATTTTTTTCGGTTGTCGTGGTCAAAATTCCATTGCCCACCCACAGGTTGATTTCCATCCATGAGCACGTCGAATTTTTTTCGCATATGCCGATAAAAGGATTCCATCAAAAAGGTTTTCTTTCCATGAAAAAACGTCGCTAAATCGGATCGATTCGTAAGAAAATGTTCGGAATCTACAGGAGTAAGATTCAGCGTAGACGTTTTAAAATAGGTATCGAGCCTATACTCATCGGGTAATTGATACCGTATTTTATTCGCTTGAAAAAACGATGCTACGGCTTGAAGGTTTCGCGTGAAGTCATGCGCATTATCTTCGTCCCCAATGTTAAAATAACGCACCTGATGCCCCGCTGTTTCCAACGTCGCAGCAAAGCAACGCATTGCAGCAGCAAGAGAACATACCTTTTGTATATGGTGTGTTACGTATTCCGATTCGGGTTTAATCTCCATCATGACATAACATACCGATGGGGAGACCTCCTTGAACCAAGAATGGTTGATGTTCAATTGATCTCCTAAGATTAATCTAAGCTCCAACAGCGGTGTTTTTTCGTTGGTTTCTGCATCGATCGCTGCAATATTTTACCTCATCCCAGACGTTTTGCCACTTCTTTCTCCACGAAAAAGGACGACCACAAACCGTACAAGTTTTTACTGGGAGTAGGGATTTTTTCATTCCCCCGTTGGAACACATCAAGGGCGTTTATGTTTTGGAAGTACGAGAAGGAATGCCTTATTTACTCGTTTAACAGAAGGATTCTAGGTCCGACAACCAAGTTGATCAAACAGATTCTGCGGCTTTCATCGCTTAGTTTCTTATTAGGAACATAGTTTGGTGGGGTATCTTCCCCTTTACTGTTCACTTCAAATAGAATATCTATTTTATATTTTTCCCTAATTTTCTTCAACTGCGTTTCGAATTCCTTTGCCACAGATTCCGCTCGCTGTCGAGATAGGGACAAATTCAATTGCTTTCGTTCCTCTTCGTTTTTACTTCCTTGCGTATCTGCATAGCCGTAGATAACGATAACCGAACGAAAATCACCTTCTTTGAAAATTTGTTCATTGTGATGGTTTAGGTAGCCATTCCATGACTCCATGTCTTTTTCCATATTGGAAACGACTTGACCAATTTTCTGTTTACCTTCTGGGGTCAAGTTGGCACTGCCCGTTTCAAAGGTGATTTCCGAACCCAACCTCACAATTTCTTTACTGGAGGCTATCACCTTGGCCAACGGGTTGATTTGGTTGTAGATTAGGTCGTTTAATGCTGCGGATAACTTAAGTGCTTTTTCGTGGCCTTTGGAAGAATACGGAGAAAGGGTATTTAATTCCGAAATGATTTGCTCCGTTTGCATAATCAGTTGGGCAACCTTGGCGTCTAATTCCTTAATTTGGGTTAAAGAATCGATCGCTTCAACCTCTTTTTTTTGATTCTTCAACGTTACTTGAGAGGCTTCTGCGTTTTCTAACGCTTCAACCATATCCTGTTCTCTATCTGCCTTTTCTTGGTTCCGTTTAGTGACCTTTTTTGATCCTTTTTCCCCTTTGTAGGTGGTCGTACTGTAGATGGGTTTTCTAAAAACATGGGGAGAACAAGCTCCCAAAAAAACAATCATAACAAGCAAAAGTAAAAGCCTCATCCTCATTTATTTAGAACAAAGCTAAGCAAGAAGTTTTATATTATTACATGAATTATTGGATTTCTACAGAAATGAAACCCACTTGAAGCCTAAACATCATGGTTTTTGAGAGGGTCTAACGTGTTTAGAAAGTACCTCTTGACCAAAGCGTTTTGACTGCGGTGTTTTTTTAATGCCATACATAACCATCGACGCCACCTGCCTGCTTACCTCTAAATCCACTATGGGAAAAGGATAATCGACCCCAAGAGTGCAGGCATAAAACCCTTGTTCAAGTTCATTCATTTTCCAAGGTTCATGGATTAAAGGGGCTGGCACATTGGTAAGTTCCGGAACCCATTTTTTTATAAATTCCCCCTCTGGATCGTGGTTCATGGAATTTTTTACGGGATTATAAATTCTAAGCGTATTTACCCCCGTTAAACCCGCTTGCATTTGAATTTGAGGATAATGTATTCCGGGTTCATAATCCAAAAATTGACGGGCTAAAAAATGTAATTCTCGCCAGTCTTGCCAGAGGTGATATACAAAAAATGAAACCACCATGGCCCGCATCCTAAAATTAAGGTAACCTGTTTCCACAACACAACGCATGCACGCGTCGATTAGCGGCACGCCTGTTTTTCCTTCTTGCCATGCGTTAATTAAAGCGGGGTCTTTGTCTTTATTTAGGTTTTCATAGGCGGGGTTTACGGCGAAGAACTCCATGCGGCATTCCGACTCAAACTTTTGAATAAAATGGCAGTGCCAGTGCAACCTAGAAATAAAATTAGCTAAGGAGCGGGCGTCTCCCCCATTCCTTTTTCTGGATACCGACATTTGATACACTTGGCGGATAGATAAATTTCCGTAGGCGAGATAAGGCGAAAGACGGCTGCATGAGGTTCGGGCCCCTTGAGGTTTAGAAATGTTTTTGCTGTAGGAGCGATGGCGATGTTGAAAGAATGAATCGGCGTATTTGTGGGCAGCAGATTCGCCTCCCGGTTGCATGCTTGGATGCGATTTCTTAATGGAAGGGGAAAGCGTCTCGGAAGATTTAAAAGGGACGGTGAGCTTGGCAGTTTTCATATTCAACAGCTTGGGTTGATCCCACGGAGCATGCATCATGACATGCCAATTTTTGTCCCAATCGTTTCTGTTTTTTATTCCACGAATCACGCCATTTTGTTGAAATTCATGCCATGGGATGTTCTTCCTTTCAAAAATCCGCTTCATGCGTTTATCGCGTTGGAATGAGGGGTGGTTTCCTGTCTCTTGATAGGAATATACCCCATGCACCGCATGTTGGGATAAAATTTTTTCAAAGATCGATACCGACGTTTCTACCGCCACATGAAGAAGGTGATCCTTACCCAGTTGCTGTTGTAAATCGCACAGCGATTGATAGATAAATCGCCAATGGCGAACGTCCGCATCGGGAAAATCCATCAGTTCAGGTTCAAAAACATAGAGTAATAAAATAGGGAGGTCAAATTCAATGGCCCTTTTTAGGGGCAAATGATCTTGCAATCTTAGATCGCGTTTAAACCAAACCACGGTAATATCCACAAATAAATAACACCTAAGCCTCCTAAGTGTTGAGGCCTTTCTTATCTTTGGAACATGAAAATTATCCTACGCTTTTTGCTTATCCTGTTCTCTTTTCCTTTGGGATTTGCTCAGCAGGAAATGAAATCATATCAATCGGAGTATTTTTATATCCTTGTCATTGACGGTCCACGCTTTTCAGAAACCTATGGTGATTCAAGCTGTACTCACATTCCCAACCTTTGTAAGCAACTCAAACCTCAAGGTACCTTTTATTCCAATTTTAGTAATAATGGAAAAACCTTAACGGTTCCGGGACACACCGCCATCATGACCGGAGTTTATCAAAAAATATCCAATATTGGAGCAGGATTACCCAAGAACCCTTCCCTTTTTCAATATTATTTGAAGGAAAGAGGTAAACCGAGCCACGATGCTCAAATCATCGCCAGTAAAGGTAAGTTGAATGTACTTGCTGATTCTAAAAACAAAACGTGGCAGCAAGAAACAAAACCGACTTCCTACTGTGGACCGAAAGGTGATGTTTTACGGTATGGTCCCGATTCAGAAACCATGAAAATGGTAAAAGACACCGTTTCATCCCAACACCCACCCCATTTGCTTTTGGTCAATTTATTGGGCGTAGATACCTGGGGTCACGGAAATAACTGGAATAAGTATTTGGAAAACATACGGCTCACAGACCGTTATGCCTTGGACCTTTGGAATACCATCCAAAACAATCCCGTTTTGAAAGATAAAACCACGTTATTCATCACCAACGATCATGGAAGGCACTTGAATGGGATCAAAGAAGGATTTAAAGAGCATGGTGACGGTTGTGAAGGTTGCCGACACATTTCTCTGTTGGTACTCGGTCCTGACATCCAGAAAAACCTTACCCTAAAGAATGCGGCGGAAATGATCGATATTCCTTCAACCATTGCCCACATGATGCACGTAGACTTTCCAACAGGAAAAGGACGTTTTCTATCCGAACTTTTTAACGATTCAGAGCATAATAAATAATTAGTTATGGTTCAGAGAACAACAAAAACAGTTTATTGTAGTCTTATATTAATCGGCTTTATACTCTTTGGATGTGCGGATAAATTTCGCCCGAAAAAAGAAATAAGAACCAATTGCCCACAAGGGGTAGAGCCCGTAAGAAAAATCTTATTCATAGGCTGGGATGGTGTTCGTAGCGATGCCCTACAGGTGGCCGACACCCCGCATTTAGACAGTTTACTACCTAAATCAATCTATTCCTTTAATGTCGATCGCGGTCCTTATACCGTTAGCACTCCGGGATGGTCTTCCATACTTCATGGCGTATGGCCAGATAAGCACGGGCTAACGGAAAACTCCTTCAAAAAAAACAGGTATGATGAATACCCCGATCTTCTGACTATCTTGAGAAAACATAAGTCTGGTTTGGGACTGGCTACCTTGAGCAATTGGGATGCATTCCTGCAAATCACGTCGGAGGAGACCTATGCCCAGAGGTTTGACACGGATCCGGAAATGGTCGGCGACGCCCTTCGAATTTTAAATGAGTGTCCGCCGGATGTCATGTTGATGCATTTCGATTTCCCGGACGCGAGTGGTCACGAATTCGGATTTAGCCCTTCCTCGTTAGAATACCTTTCTTCTATAGAAATTACCGATAATTACCTGGGCCAGTTAATGGCAAAAGTGAAGGAGCGTGAAGCACAATATAATGAGGAGTGGATGGTGGTCCTTACCACCGACCACGGTGGTGAGGGGACCGGACACGGAGGCCAAGACAATCTCCAGCAAACGCGACGCGTATGGTATGTGGTGCGCACGCCGACCTTCAACCAAAATGTAATCAATGATGGAAAAATAGTTGACTTAATGCCCACCATGCTCACGTGGATGAATTGCCCATTAACCGGGCTAACGCTTGATGGTAATTCCTTATATTGAGATGTATTCCGTTCG
>JBJTWF010000050.1:0-3252 GCA_046081565.1 Flavobacteriales bacterium
TTGATGATGGTGTGTCTTCCATTGACGATACCAGAAGAAAACCCAGGATTATAGTACGATCCCGTGGTTCCCTGCCAGTTATTGAAATTTCCTTGGGAAACATCTACGTTCGGACAGCTGTTGTTTTGAGCGAAAAGCGAAAAACAGAAAAAGGCATACCATGGGCAGCCAAGAATTCGTAAGAGCATGAATAGTAGGGGTTTAAAATTGATTCGCCCTAAACGGCAGATGATCTTTTAAGCGTATGAACTGTTGAAAAATCGTTGTGTATGACGCTGAAACCGGTTCGAATGCCCAAGATGGGCAACCGATTTTATCTTTTAGACGTTTTGTGAACAATTTTTTATAAATTCGAACAATATTTAACCCATGAAAAAATTACTTATCCCATTCTTCTTGTTCTTTTTGTCCCTGACCTCGGTTGACGCACAAGTATATGCAGTAGCTCCTTCAAAGGCTGACTATGCAGCTCAAAAAGCATCAGGAGTGATCACGTTTCGTTTCGGTGCCGATGTTTTACCAGAAACGGTTTTAACCAAAGCCGAAGATTTTCAGCAGCACTTTAACACGGCTTTTGATGCGGCTACGTATACAGGAACCTTTACTATGACACCAAACACAGAGATGAATCGCCTTATGTTAGGTCGTCTTTTAATCATGTGCGGGGTAGAGGTTGTTGAATTTGAAGGGGAAAAACTACCCGTATTTCAATTCTCTAACGAGCAGTTGAAATAAGGAATCCTTTCTTTTTGTTTTGTAGGTATGACCTATAATTTTCCTAAGGTAGAGTTACACCTACACATCGACTGTTCGCTCAGCTATTCTTTCGTTTCGCACTATTTACCCGGGATTACTCGGGCCGAATACCAGGCCATATACAACACGCCTGTTAATTGTTGTTCCCTAAACGAATATTTAGCGTGCGCTAAAGCAGCCATTGCTTTGATGCAGACCAAAGAACAACTTTTTGATGCTACCCTAGACGTGATTCAGCAATTGGAAGAAGATCAAGTCATTTATGCAGAATTACGCTTTGCCCCTCTGCAACATCTGGAAGCAGGGTTGACTCCCGAAGAAGTTGTTGAGTCCTGCCTTTCGGCTATGGATTCTTACCAAGGTAAGATAAAAGTAAACCTCATTTTGTGTACGCTTCGTCATTTTAGTAAAGCGCAAAGCGACCAAACCGCAAAGTTGGTGCTGGCGTATGCGGATCGGGGTGTGGTGGGATTGGATTTGGCAGCCGACGAGGCAGGGTATGGCTTAGAAAACCATCAAGCCGCCTTCGAAAGGGTTAGAAGCCATGGAATTCCGTGTACCGCTCATGCCGGTGAGGCTTGTGGTCCCCAATCGGTTAGGGAGTCCATCAGCCGCCTAGGAATACAACGGGTGGGTCATGGAATCCGAAGCGTGGAAGACAATGCGTTAATGGATACCTTGAGGGAGGCGAACATTCATCTTGAAATTTGTCCAACGAGTAACCACATCACGCAAGTATATCCTCCTGGAACCGTGTATCCAATTCAAAAGCTAGTAGAACAAAACCTTTCTTTTGGTATCAATACGGACGGTCGTGCGATTTCTAATGTTACCTTACAGGATGAATATGAGTGGTTGGTGGAACACCACGGATGGACCATAGCACAATTCCAAAAGGTCAATGAAATGGCCATTGAAGCAGCATTCATAACCGAAGCTGAAAAACAGATGTTATTGGCAGAATTGCGGAAAGGATTTTCGAAATTTATCGACTCGTTAGGTTAAAAATAAGCGAAGCACTTAGGCGGTAATACGTGTCTTTTTGGTTTAAATCCCCTCTTCGACTACCTGGAAGAAATTGGGAAGGATCTAAACTGGGATTTGATAAATATACCGCTGCCGGATCGGTTAACGTTCCTGCGTCTGGGTAGAAGGTAGAGACATCATCCATATGGTCCGTTGCGGTTTTGAAACAGGTAGCCTCAAGCCCAATACGGATGTCTTTTGAAATCCCTAATCGAAGTCCGAATCCAAATGGCATAACAAAGGTTGCTTTTGCATAGGGTTTCGTTTGTCCTTCGGTTAGAAGCGGTCGCAAGGCAACAAGGGTTCCGTTGTACGTGGACTTAGGATTAAAGGTAGAAAACCCCAGTCCGCTGAACGTGTACAGTTGAAAATTAGATCCTTTTCTTCTTGGTTTAGAGGTGAGGCGATAGAAACTACCATTAAATTCTTGAGCCAAAAAGATAAATTCTAAGCGCTGACTAAATTCAAGGTTATTGCTAACGAAATTTAAGTTTCTTGCTTTGCGTTTGGCATTTTCTGAGAAGGCATCGTTGCCTTTGATTTCAAAAAAACTAAATTCGGTTTTGGTCGCGAAATACTTACTAAACCGAAATTTAAATCCCGCTTGAATGCCTTTTCCGGTGGCTTCCATATCCATGTCTTTCATGGAGTAATCTACCCCTGAGCCACTCCCCCCTCCTAAGTCACCCGTGAATTGCGTCGCACAAAAGCCTGCTTGTAATTCGAGACGGTTTCTAGTCCAATTGGCACGGTTATTAAAATTTTCCCATTTAATTTTTTGTGCTACCATAGGAGAATGAAACGTACCAAGCAATAGCACAAAACAAAGAACAGGCAACCTGTTTTCCATCCCTAACCGATCCTTTTTCATGATTTTTTATGGGCGTTGAAGGCAATCCAAAGGTTTAGGGCCAGTCCTCCTGCGGCAGTACCGATGAATACAGGAATAAAGGGATGCATTCTACCTCCGGAACACGAGGCAATACAAGGCATGGTTAGGTAATAAATCCAACCTAATCCCCCGCCGATGGCTAAGAAAATGAAGGTCAAGAGAATTTTTTTTGATGCCATGTTACGAAAGTACGGAAAACCTATGATACCTTTGTAAAGAATTAGTAAGGCCCACGTGGTGAAATTGGTAGACACGCCATCTTGAGGGGGTGGTGCCAACAGGTGTGCTGGTTCGAATCCAGTCGTGGGCACCAAACCAAAGCCTGGCATGTTATGCCAGGTTTTTTATCCCAGCCGTTCAACGCTTGGGTTGAAAAGGCAAGGGATAAAAAAAGCCATCACGGAGAAACCGTGAGGCTTTGGTTTGTATAGCGATAGAACCTTTAAGGTTCACGAAGTAATCCAGTAAAAAAATCCCAGCCGTTCAACGCTTGGGTTGAAAAGGCAAGGGATAAAAAAAGCCATCACGGAGAAACCGTGAGGCTTTGGTTTGTATAGCGATAGAACCTTTAAGGTTCA
>JBJTWF010000051.1:0-2104 GCA_046081565.1 Flavobacteriales bacterium
CAACTGTTTGCCGCCCAAAAAACCACTTCTAGTTCAATACCGTTCTCTCCAAATTTTAAAAATCGCACAAATACGGGTTCACTTTTAACCACTTTAGGATGGGATTTCGCAGCTGAAATAAGAACATCCTGAATGCGTTCCGTATCGGATCCATAACCTACCGTTACGCCAATGGTAAACATGGAAAGCGGTGAACTGTGGGTCCAGTTTTCAACCTGCTGTTGCGTAAGCTTTGTATTGGGAATAATTAAAACATTCCCTGCTCGGGTTTGAATTTGGGTAGTACGAAAATTAATCTTTAAAATTCTTGCTACCGTAGAATTGGGTGATTTAGCGTCGTTCCCCCCATGTATTTCGACGATATCCCCCATTTTAACGTTTCCTTCGAGCAATAAAACAACCCCTGCAATTAAGTCTTTAAACACATCCTGCAACCCCAAGCCAATACCTACCAATAATCCAACGGAACCGGTCAGCAGAAGGGTAAGGTTAATTCCTAACACATTAAGGGAAATAAAAACTGCAAAAACGTAAATAATGTATCGGGCAATTTGAATATAAACATACTCTAACCCTGGCTCATATCCCTTTCTAAACTGGAGTTTTTTCGTAATGTATAAGGTATAGGCACTGATACCAATTTTAGAGGTAAACACGATGGCAATGACGAGGATAATATTGTAGAGGGAAAGGTTCAAAGAGCCAATGCTGATGAGGTTGTATTTGATGAATTCCGCAAACGTTATTTCTTCATTATTGAACTGAAAGCTTAAAACCCCAAAATAAAGAGCCACCAAATAAATGCTTTGGGTAAAAAGCCTGAAATAGGCTAAATTTTGTCCCTCTAATACGATATTACTGTTCTTCAGTTGACGTTTCAAAAACCGAGAGAGTAGCCGACGAAAAATAGAGGCAGTCAAAAAAATCACCCCAAGAAAAAGGATGTTCCAAAGACAAATATTAAAGGGACCTATTTTAAAAAGCGTATCACTCATCCTACCTAGTAAATAATTCGTCCTAATTTTTCGGAAAATGATTTTTTCACTTTCTCGTAAGCCACCTGTTCAGCCATAATTGAGATCATTTCTTCTTGCGTTGTGGACTCATCCGAAAGTTTGGCTTGTAATGTTTTTATATGCTGAGCAACACGGACAAATTTAAGGTGAAAAATCGCTTGCATTACGGTTTGATACAGGTCACTTGCCTCGTGCTTCGTGCGTATCCTATACATCGATTCCCAGCGCGAACTTAGTTCGTCTTCAAACCCAATCATATCGCCAACCAAATCTAAAACACCCTTGTCTTCGGAACGAAGAAAATATTTATAAGAGTACAAAATTCCCTCGCTTATCCCTTCGAGAATTTGACGGTATATTTGAGCATATATAGGATGATAAAATTGAATATCGTCCTCGGTTAATTCGTGCACCATGATTTCAATAGCGCTCGTAACCTTTTCGGTATGGTCCTCCTGAACTACCGCCAATTGTTGATTTCCATACTTAAGCATCAACCGAATCACCTCACGTTCTTCCGTATACGATTCTACTGGGAGTTGCGCAGGGATTTTACGTACAGGTTTTGCATGAAAATCGACGTTTAGTGAAGGTTCTTGGTACTGCGAAGCCAGTTTACCTGATCGGATGCGCAGTACTTCTTGCTGGATTACACCCTCCTCCAAACCATACCGCTCCGCGATGGATTTCGTAAATACGCTTCGTGCAATGGAATCTGGAATCAGGGCAATGGAGGCAACGATATCCTTAATGGCTGTAGCCGTTTGAAGGGGGTCATTGCTTACCTCTTTCAACAAAACTCCTGCTTTGAAAGAAATAAAATCTTGTGCAGACTCGGTCAAAAACGACACAATTTCCTCCTTTTCTCTTGTTTTAGCAAAAGAATCAGGGTCCTCTCCCTGCGGAAATAGAACGATTTTCACGTTCAATCCTTCCTCAAGAATTAAATCAATTCCTCGGAACGAGGCTTTTATCCCAGCGGCATCGCAATCAAAAAGGATAACGATGTTTTTGGTATATCGCGAAATGAGTTTAATCTGTTCTCGGGTCAAGGCCGTTCCCGAACTGGAAACCACGTTTTCAATGCC
>JBJTWF010000052.1:0-14678 GCA_046081565.1 Flavobacteriales bacterium
AGTAAGATTTACTGCAGAAAGAGACGGTTTACTTGATTCATTCAAAAAATTTGAAAATTCTAGAATCTTCACCAATGCTTGTGGTCCTTGCATAGGACAATGGGATAGAGAAGGCGCTGAAAAGCAAGAAAAAAATACGATTGTACACTCCTTTAACCGAAATTTCTCGAAACGCGCGGATGGAAATCCAAACACCCACGCCTTCGTAACCAGCCCGGAAATGGTCGCAGCGCTTGCCATTGCTGGGGATTTAGGTTTCAATCCCCTTACGGATACGTTAACAGGATCCGATGGTCAACCCTTTAAACTTATGCCTCCTGTTGGGGATGAATTACCCTCCCGCGGTTTTGCCGTAGAGGACAATGGTTATCAAGCCCCGGCAGCTGACGGAAGCCATGTAGATGTGATCGTAGCACCCGACTCCCAACGGCTACAATTACTGGAAAATTTCCCTGCATGGAACGGGCAAAACCTAACCAATGTTCGCCTTTTAATCAAAGTAAAAGGTAAGTGTACTACCGACCATATTTCAATGGCGGGTCCTTGGTTAAAGTACCGCGGTCATTTGGACAATATTTCTAACAATTTATTGATTGGGGCGGAAAATGCCTTTAACGGAAAGGCCAACGACGTGAAAAATCAGCTCACAGGCACGTACGGTGAAGTGCCCGCGGTACAACGGGCTTACAAAGCCGCTGGTATTGCTTCCATTGTTGTGGGTGACCACAACTACGGGGAAGGTTCGTCACGAGAACATGCTGCCATGGAACCAAGGCATCTTGGTGTGGCCGCGGTGATTGTTAAATCGTTTGCCCGAATTCACGAAACGAATTTGAAAAAGCAAGGTATGCTAGCCCTTACCTTCGCTCACGAAGAAGATTATGATAAAATCCAAGAAAACGACACCTTTGATTTTATTGATTTAGCGAATTTTAGTCCAGCGAAACCACTAACCTTGCGAATCAACCATGAAAATGGTATGCAGGAATCGCTCGTACTAAACCACACGTATAACGCCTCACAAATTGCATGGTTTAAAGCCGGGTCTGCCCTGAACCTGATCAAACAAATGGAACAGTAGTCCACAAAAAAAGGGGCTTGCGCCCCTTATTTTGATAAACCCTTCTGGGATTAGAATTTAACCGATAGACCTGCTTGCAACAAGCCGCCACCAAAAACTCCCAATTCCACATGGGCTCCGATATTTTGTGTGAAATACAATTTTGCTCCTACCGCAATTCGGAAAGAAATTGGAACCAAATTACCGTCTGCATTTTCATCCGAATAATAAGGATTGGTAGGGTTGGTTTCAATTGGCCTTTTGGTATTTTTATATCCTCCTGCAAACGCTGAATACATATCAACTTTATCCGATTGAACAAAGTGATAATTCAACCGAAACATTGCCCGTAATTTTTTTGCCGCATACTGGGTCGTATACGTCGTATACGTGGTGTCGCCGAAATTATCATAAACAATAGCGCCTTGGGGATTGTATGCTGCATCCGTAAAATCGTAACGGTATCCAGACACTTCATAATTAACGTCTGCACCGATACCTACGTTATCACTGACCATATATTCCAGTCGACCCCCATAGGATAACATCGAACCAACCACTTCATAGTTTTGAACCGTTGGATCATCGCCATCATATTGATTCCAAAGGATTGAATTAGCCCAATTGGGCACACCGAAATACGGATCAATTGAGACATTACCTTGGGTCATTTGACCCCAAGCAGAGGACAGTCCAAGCAAAGTAGCTCCGAGCATAAAAATCTTCTTCATAGCGTTACGTTTTAATTTGTTTAGGTTTTGTTACTTGCCAAAGATAGAAAATGTTTCATTTCAGGATAGGATTTTTTAATCGATTCGATTTCTTCGATCTCAATCCATGTTTGTAATGCATACGCGGCTATCGCCGTTGCTAGCACGATGCGGTGGTCTTGAAAGCTGTTGACACGATCATTGGTATAATGCATTCCGCCGTGGATGTGCAGGGTATCGTTCTCTCTTTCAAACGCAACACCGAGCGTTGAAAGCAAAGACGTTGTCGATTTCAGTCGGTCTGATTCTTTATTATACAAGCGATGGAGTCCAGAAATTTTTGAAATTCCTTGTGCACAGGCGGACAATACCGCAAGCGCAGGAAACAGGTCAGGACAATGGGTAATATCAACAGTAATAGGTCGATTGGCGTTAGATCGAACGTTGATCGAAGACGGTAATACTTCTACTGTGGCACCAAAATCGCGAAGAATCGATAAAATTTTTTCATCCGCTTGGTTTGAATTTATTGTTAGCCCATCCAGCTGGACAGACCCACGAATAGCGGCCATACATAGAAGGTTTGCTGCACTGCTCCAATCGCCTTGAACCCAACATTCAATGCCTTTTATAGAACGGGAATCAGCCCTAAAAAAGGTGTTTTCCGTTTGTTGAATGGATACCCCCCTTGCTGCCAAACGGGCTACGGACAATTGGATATAAGGTAAACTTACGGGATTTAACAACGTTAAACGCTCAGGCCCCTTACCCATCGCCATGTAAAATAAAATACCCGTGACTAGTTGTGAGGTATCACTGGCCTCCCACGTTAACTCGGTTGGCATGGGCTTCACCCGTTCAAGGACGATTGGCCAATTGCCCTGTTCACTGACCACTTCAATTCCCGTGTTAGGCAATGCATTCAGGGTTGCATTAATATTACGATGCAAAAGGGTACCTTCCGCTTCGATCCTGATTTGACGACCAAAGAAGAAACCAAGGAAAAGCATCGTGCGAAACAAAAAACCCGATTCACCAACGGAAAAGGTCAGCACGTCTTGAAGGGTATCTTTTTTAGGGGGTAGGATTTCAATACGGTTTGGGGTTACCGTTACGTTGGCCCCCAATGCTTCAAGAAGGGCTAATGCAGACTTGGCATCCTCTGGCAGCCATGTAAAATCACCGAATAAGGTAGAAGGATTATCGGCTAATAACGAAAGTAGGAGTTCACGTTGCAAATGGCTTTTGGAAACGGGAGCACGCATTAAAGGAGGTAAATCGAAAGGTAAAATCCGAATCATACCATTATTTTTCAAATACCTTAGATTGAATCGCAATGGACTCCTGGTGAATCAACTTAAAAAGTTCGGTAGCAAATTCCGAAGATAAATCCAATTTCTCCGCCATCTGAATGAATTTATTCAACGATTCTTTCCATTGTTCGGTCTGGAAAATTACTAAATGGTTTCGTTTTTTATAGGCTCCTATCTGTTCTGAACGTTCCATGCGTTGGACGAGTAAACGGATCAACTGTTCATCGATTACGGATAAATCAGCGCGTAATTCTCTAATTTCCTCTTGATCAATGGCCTCTCGATTTCGAATGGCCAAGGAATCTACCATATGTAGAAAAGCGTCGCAGCTCAATTGCTGCTTTGCATCCGTCCATGCCTCAATGGGGTTATGATGAACCTCCACCATGAGGCCGTCAAATTTTAAATCTACCGCCATTTGCGCTACCATAGGAACATTGACGGCAACACCAGAAATGTGTGACGGATCACACAACAGTGGAATCGCTGGAAATTCTTTTTTAAAGTCCAGGGGAAGTTGCCAGTTGGGCAAATTGCGATATTTCTTTTTTTCATAGGTAGAAAAGCCCCGGTGCACGGCAATAATATCGGTAATTCCGGCCTTTTGAATGCGTTCAACCCCTCCCATCCAAAGCGTAAGGTCGGGATTCGTTGGGTTTTTAATGAGAACGGTAAGGTTAGTATGCGATAGACTTTCTGCTAATTCTTGGACAGAAAACGGATTGGATGTGGTGCGAGCGCCAATCCAGCATTTAGTAAAACCCGCTTTTAGAATTTTTTCAACGTGATAAGGATTTGCCACTTCGGTTATGACCGCTATCCCAAACTCATCCTGAAGGTCTTTTAACCATTTTATCCCTTCATCGCCGGCCCCTTCAAAGGCCCCGGGCCTGGTTCTTGGTTTCCAAATGCCTGCACGAAAAGCGAATAAGCCAGCCCCAGATAACGAACGAGCAATCGTCCTGAGTTGTTCAGGGGATTCTGCACTACACGGTCCGGCAATCCAAGTAAGATCCGTGTTTCGCATCGGTTATTTTGCGTAATTTACCGAACGTTTTTCACGAATTACCGTAACCTTCACCTGTCCTGGGTAGGTCATTTCCGTTTGAATTTTTTGAGAAATAGTAAAAGATAATTCTTCTGCCTTTTGGTCGCTAACTTTTTCAGCCTCCACCAGCACGCGTAATTCACGTCCCGCTTGAATCGCGTATGCACTTCCAACACCATCATACGAGAGGGCAAGGTTTTCCAACTCTTTGATTCGTTTTATGTAGGCCTCAACAATTTCTCTTCGGGCGCCTGGTCTAGCCCCAGAAATGGCATCACACACTTGAACGATTGGAGAAATCAAGGTTTTCATCTCAATCTCATCATGGTGTGCACCGATCGCATTAACAACTTCGGCTTTTTCACCGAATTTCTCGGCTAATTTCATCCCTAAAATGGCATGGGGTAATTCAGGCTCTTCATCAGGCACTTTACCAATATCATGCAATAAACCAGCTCTTTTCGCAAGCTTTACATTCAAACCAAGTTCGGCGGCCATGATCGCGCAAAGGTTTGCTACTTCGCGGGAGTGTTGCAATAGGTTCTGTCCGTATGAGGAACGGTATTTCATTCGACCTACCATGCGCATTAATTCAGGATGCAATCCATGAATTCCTAAATCGATACACGTTCTGCGCCCCGTTTCTGCAATTTCCTCATCCAAATTTTTCTTGGTTTTGGCCACAACCTCTTCAATGCGCGCAGGGTGTATTCGTCCATCAGAAACTAATTGATGCAAGGAGAGCCGTGCGATTTCACGACGAATGGGATCGAAACACGAAAGGATAATGGCTTCGGGGGTATCATCAACAATGATTTCGACCCCAGTTGCCGCTTCTAGCGCCCGAATGTTACGACCTTCTCGACCGATAATTCTTCCTTTGACCTCATCGGATTCAATATTAAAAACGGAGACTGCATTTTCAATCGCCTGTTCGGTAGCCACTCGCTGAATGGTCTGAATTACAATTTTTCGGGCCTCTCGATTCGCATTTAGCTTAGCCTCTTCGGCTATTTCTTTGATTTGCGCCATGGCACCAGTACGCGCTTCGTCAACTAAGGCATCCATCAGCATTTTTTTCGCATCCTCGGCGGACAAACCACTAATTTTTGAAAGTTGGCTTACGCGTTTTTGTTGAATTTTGTCAAGCTCTTGTAAGCGGGTATCGAAACCCGAAGCTTTTTGCTGAAGATCGCCTTGCATGCGCTCCAAATCCTTTTCTTTTCTACCTAAATCCTCTAGCTTTTGGTTTATCGATTTTTCTTTTGAACGAACCCGGTCCTCGTTGGATTGCATGCGCCGCTCACGTTCTTTAACGTTGGTTTCGTGTTCTTCTTTGAGTTTGAGAAAATTTTCTTTAGCCTGAAGCATTCGCTCCTTTTTTACGCGTTCGGCCTCGGTTTCCGCTTCCGCAATTCGCTGCTTAATTTTATTGCCGAGTAAAACTTTTTGGGCTCCGAAAACTCCTACACCCCCAACGGCAAATCCTAAAACAATACTAATAATATCCATATTCATTTTTCCATTTTGCAAGGAAAAGGAAGGATAGAAACACAATATTATGCCCCCAATCGGGATAGCTCCTTATCTAAATCCGATAACTTTTCTTCGATTTGTTTGAAGGTTGCATTATCCGAATTCGCGTGGTTTTTGATGAGTAGTTGAAGCGATGCCATGGCCAATAAATCTTGGGCATCATTTACGGCATAACTTTTTTTAAGCTGGTCTATGGCTTCATTAATTTGTTTCACAGCCTCTAATACACGGGCTTGTTCTTGTTCTGCCACGTTTATTGGATAGGTTCTGCCACAAAGCGATATTTTTAATGAAACCTTACTCATTTATTTCCTTTAAGTAGCGCAATACACTGGTCTATTTCCTGTACGAGGGTATCAATTTCTTGATTGGTTCGGGCTTTTACAACGCTATCCAAATCTCCTACCCCTTGCTGGTTAATTTCCGACACCACCCCTTCAAGACGAACGATTTCCAACTGGGTTGAAGTTATGGTTGTTTTCAGACGTTCCACTTCTTCTTTCAACGCCAAATTTTCTTTTTCCAACCTTGACACGACTCCAGTGAGTAATGCTTTGGACTCGGAAAGTTGAAGGCATTTTTGACGTATGTTGTTTAGATAAAGTTCAATCTGAGACATGGTATCTACACTATGTTGCAAAGGTAACATACAAATGCAGAAATGCTGAACTTATTTTTGATTTTTTCGCTAAACGCTTTTAATCCCTTGATTGATATACACTTCCTTCGTATAATTAGGTACCAAGGTAGCGAGGTTTGCAAAACGTTTTGCTACGTTGGCTTCATGGGCTAATCCCACTTGACCTCGTGCTGAACATCGAATATGAGGGTCTAACACCAACGTTGGATGGGATGTTAATTCGGCCACCTTTTCCAAATGTTCCCCTATGCAAATGGGGTTTTCCAGGCTAGAAAAGGATTCCTTATCTAACACCAGCGGAGCATCCTCTAGGACTACCCTCCCTTCCGCACTTCGAATACGACAAAAAACTTCATCTCGACGGGCGTCGAACACCGAAATAATGGGCCTATTGGCGTACTGCGACAAGGCCAGCGACTCTAAACTGGCCAGCGAGGAGATGGGAATGATGGGAATCCCCAAACCGAGACACATCCCTTTTGCTGTAGCAAGACCAATGCGCAGGCCGGTGTAGGAACCTGGACCTATGGCGATTGAGATGGCTTCTAACGCTTCTTTCCGCGTATGATGCTCATCCAGAATCGCGTTGATAAGCGTTGTCAAGGCCTCACCATGGATAAAATCATCGCTGTATTCTTCAATAGACCCTACGGTTTCGCCATTGGAGGAAAGGGCAACAGAACAAACTTTTGTAGAGGTTTCTACGTGGAGAATCATGCGTTGATTTCCAATTTAAAACCAACCCCATGGATGTTCAAAATGTGAATATTTGTATCCTCTTTTAGATACTTCCTTAGCTTCGTAATAAAAACATCTAAACTTCTTCCGACAAAATAATCATCCTGCCCCCAAACCGTATTTAATATTACTTCTCTGGGTAAAACTTGGTTTTGAAATTTTAGGAGTAGCTTTAAGATTTGAGCTTCTTTTTTGGTCAACCCTTGCTTTTGATCGCCCCTCGTAAGGGTTAGGTTTTCCGAATCAAAGACAAACAACCCAATGGGCATCACCTTTTCCTCTGGGGTTTCGGTGCGAATGTTTATTCTTTTTAACAAGGCCTTCACCCTTAGCAATAATTCCTCCACCGAGAAAGGCTTGGTAAGATAATCATCTCCACCCGAAACAAACCCTTCGATTCGATCTTCGGTCATGGATTTGGCTGACAAAAACAAAATGGGAATTTCTTTATTAATTTGACGAATGTCTTTTGCCAAAGTAAAGCCATCTTTTTTAGGCATCATAACATCAAAAATACAAAGGTGATAGGGTTGTTCGTTAAACCGCTTGAGCGCATCTACGCCATCGGTAGCGAGGGAGACTTTAAAACCTTCTGCTTTAAGTTGATCTGCGATAACAAAACCTAGATTGATATCATCTTCGGCAAGTAGGATGGAAACGACCATGATGTATTAAGGTAAAAATGATTTCAAGATGAAAAGCCAAGAGCCTTGGTTTCCCAAAGCCCTTGACTAATCAACCTACCCTACTACTGCTACAAAGGTAATACGTTTTTACTATTCGGTTACGTTCAAAAACTTTTTTTTTCTTAATTTTTTGTTAAAGGTGAATTCTAGGCTGTAAACCGCTATCTGACCCATTATTTCTTTGTACTTTCGAAGTATTATGGCGAACATTCTAATTGTAGATGATGAAATGGATATCCGAGAGATCCTGAAATACAACCTGGTAAAGGAGGGATATCTTGTTGAGGAGGCATGTGATGGAGAAGAAGCCCTAGTAAAAATGGCCAAGGTTAAACCAGATCTTGTTTTAATGGATGTAATGATGCCAAAACTCGATGGAATTCAAACCTGTGAAGCCATAAATGAAAATCCCGCCTATTCGGATGTTCTCATTTGCTTTTTAACAGCGCGCGCCGAAGATTACAGCCAGATTGCGGGCTTAGAGGCAGGAGGAGATGATTATTTAACGAAACCCATTAAGCCAAAAATTCTCATCACTCGTATACACGCATTGTTGAGAAGAAAAAACAGGCAATCCGTTCCATTGGAATTACCAAAAGCAGAAGGTTTGGTCATCGACCGTGAGCGACATTTGGTGTATTTAGATGGGAAAGAAATTCAACTGCCTAGAAAAGAATTTGAATTACTGTATTACTTATCCACCAAACCTAACATGGTATTAAAGCGCGAGGCCATCTTATCTAAGGTTTGGGGAACGGATGTTATTGTGGGAGATAGGACCATCGATGTACATGTTCGCAAACTGCGAGAAAAAATTGGTGAGTCCTATATTTCAACGGTAAAAGGAGTTGGTTATAAGTTTAATCTAAAATAACCTGATATGAAAAAGCTTGTATTGTTTTTACTTTTCGGAATGAGCTTGGTTGGGTATGCTCAAGAGCATCCATCCACAAGCACTACCCGATCCTTACTTCAGGGATGGGATAACATTCGAGGCGAATGGCTTTTCGAGAGCGTGGATGCTTTAACCAAAGGACAGAACGTTCCCGATCGAACCTTTCCAGAGGACTTAACGCCTTACGAATTGATTTCAATCGCTCCCTCCCCTTTTCGTAACGCTTTTCAAGAACACTTACAAAAGGTTCCCAATCCTGATGCATTGCACCAAGTCCTACTGGGCCTAGTCGATGCCAGTTTTTGTCAAACGCACAATGGAAGAAGCTTCGGTGATCCGCATATCGTTACGTACGACAATACCAGTTATTCCTTTCAAACGGTTGGCGAATTCGTCTTATCCAAAATAGGGTCTAGTTTTGAAATACAGGCACGACAAAAACCACAGCGGGATGATTTTTCCTTAAATACAGCGGTCGCCATTCGTTTTTTCAACGATACGGTATCGTATTATGCTGACGATGTGCCTGACGGTTCTACCCATGCGTTGTGGATGAATGGTCAAGCGCTTGTATTGCAAGGAAGAACGCATTATTTACCAAGCGGAGGCACCCTTAGGCTTGTGGGTAAAGACTATATCCTTTCGGGGCCCCTAGGGGAAAAGGTTGTGTTTGATTTGCGCGGGAGTGGAAGCCGACGATTTGTAAATGTTACGGTAGAAATACCACGATGCATTACGTCGAATGCTTTCGGTTTATTCGGTAATGGTAACGGTAATCGACACGATGAATTTCAACCCAACGATCGTTTTGCCAGCAATGGCTTGACCCAATTTTCGGGAATGAATAGTGATCCATTTATGGCCATGACCCAACAATCAGAACAACTGTATCAAATTCAACTGACCAAAGAATACGCAGAACAGTTTAGGGTTACTAGACCCACCAGTTTATTTATGTATCGCCCGGGATTAACCACCGATTTTTACACCGATCGCACCTTTCCTAGAATCATAAGAACGTTTCACGAAATACCGAACAATCAACGGGAAGTGGCCCGAAACCGATGCCAACAAATGGGGGTTTCCGAAGCGGAAATGAACGGCTGTATTTTCGATGTACATTACTTAGATTTACCGCCCAATCCGAGCCCAAATGTTGTATCGAATACCCAAGGGGTGATTTTGGATAAGTTAAATCATCCTATCGTAAACACGAATACGGTGGCACCAAGCAAGTTTCCACCAAACAATGCACAACCGTTGGATAAAAAACCAATTGATGCCTTGCCAGAGCAGAAACAGCCTTTACCTGAAAAATCTCCCAGCACTTCCCCATGGCCCGAAACTAAACCGCAATCGATTACGCTTCCTGAAAAAAAGCCAAGCCCTAAACCTGCAGTACCCGCGCCTGCGCCCAAACCTAATCTGGCACCCGCTACACCAAAACCAACGGTAAAAAGTCCAACCAAAGGAAAAAACTAATGCATCGTATCTTCTTTTTACTCTGTCTAATCCCTGGAAACTTTGTAGCGCAGAAACCCAAACTAGTCGTTGGGATTGTAGTGGATCAAATGTGTTATGAATATTTATTTAGGTTTCAACATCATTTTGGCGAGGGTGGATTTAAAAAGCTATTGCAACACGGTATTTCTTGCGCAAACACCTTATACAACTACGTACCTACCGTTACGGGACCTGGGCATGCTTCGATTTATACGGGAACTACCCCTGCCAACCATGGGATCATAAACAATGAATGGTATGATCGAATGAGTAAAAACATGGTTAATTGCGTTTCCGATTCTTCTGTACATGCGATTGGTGTACCCAGCGAAAAAGGTAAGGCTTCGCCGCAGCGACTTGAAACGAACACGGTAACCGATCAATTGAAACTAACCTACCCGAATTCCAAGGTATTTTCCATTTCTATTAAAGACCGTGGAGCCATTTTGCCCGGTGGCCATCTAAGCGATGGTACTTTTTGGCTGGATGCTCCGAGCGGAACCTTTATAACCAGTTCTTATTACGCTAGCGCCTTGCCGGATTGGCTGGCTGCCTTCAATGCATCCCATCAAGCGCAACATTATTTTAGTCCTTGGGACCTACTTCATCCCCGCAGTAACTATGTCAACACCCTCGATGACAGCCCCTATGAGAAGCGGATCAACAACAAGCCAAATCCGACTTTTCCCTACACGTTTACCAAGGAGAATTGGCTTTCTTATTTTACGCTAACCCCATCCGCGAACACGATGCTAACGGATTTAGCCTTAGCCATCTTAAAAAATGAAAAACTAGGTGATGATCAGGAAACCGATATGTTGTGCATCAGCTACTCTACTCCAGATATTGTTGGCCACACCTTTGGGCCTTACTCCATGGAAATTGAAGATCTATACGCAAGACTTGACCTTGAATTAAAACGCCTTTTTAACTACCTCAACAAAACCATTGGGGATCAAGAAATCTTGATCTTTCTAACGGCAGACCATGCCGTTGTTCCGGTACCTCAACAATTGATTGATTTACGATTGCCCGGAGGGTACTTCGATCTCAGTGGGATGTTAGAACAATTGAAAAAGGAACAACAAAAAATGTTTGGGGTTTCACTGCTCTCCAACCACAGCGATATGAACCTTTACTGGGACCGATCGGTAATGGATTCTCTACACCTTACCATTAATGCTGTAAATGAGCATGCTACCACCTTTTTGTATGGTTTCCCAGAAATCAAAGCCGTTTGTGGACGAGAATCGTTGTTAGCCAATCACCAAAACGATCCCTGGAAAGCGATGATACAACGTGGATTCCAACCCCACCGGAGTGGCGATTTACTTTTTATCTTGAAACCAGGGTATTTAGGGATTGAAGACGGCGATCCTTTTGCCCATCAAGGTACCACCCACGGTTCCTGTTACAATTATGACACGCATGTTCCGCTATTATGGTATGGATACGGACTGAAACCAAAAACGCTATATCGAACCATTGATATTCCAGATATTGCCGCTACCCTAGTTCATTTTTTAAGCCTTCAACGAACGGGTGGAATGACCGGAAAGCCTATACCTGAGGTGTTACGCCGATAAAAAGCGGTTCACATTGTTTTGTATTCTTTGCGTAATGGATGAGGCGTCAGAAGGGACAAAATCCTTGCCCGTTATACGTTCGTAGAGTTCAATATACCGTGAGGAAACGGTGTTAACAAAGTCATCGCTCATAATGGGCATTGTTTGACCTTCTAGCCCCTGAAACCCATTCTCGATTAACCATTGTCGGACAAATTCTTTAGACAATTGTTTCTGTGGCTCACCTTTGGCTTGACGTTCCTCAAAACCTTCGGCATAAAAATACCGGGAGGAATCTGGTGTATGTATTTCGTCTATGAGCATGAGGACACCGTCTTTAAGGCCAAACTCATATTTGGTATCCACTAAGAGTAAACCGCGTTCAGCCGCCATTTGCGTTCCTCTAGCAAACAAGGCCCGTGTGTAAGTTTCCATATGTTCGTACAACGCAGCAGGAACAATTCCTTTTGCCAGAAGGTCTTCCTTTGAAATATCCTCATCATGACCTTCTTCTGCCTTTACTGCCGGCGTAATAATGGGCTCAGGAAAGGGATCGTTTTCTCGCAACCCATCGGGCATCGGAACTCCACACAAACTACGTTTCCCTGAATGATAGGTTCTAGCCGCATGTCCTGCAAGATATCCTCGAATAACCATTTCCACCCGAATGGGTTCACATTTAATTCCTACGGAGACGCTAGGATCGGGAACGTCGAGCAACCAATTCGGAACGATGTCTTTAGTGGCTTGTAGAAAATGGGTTGCTACTTGGTTCAACACCTGTCCTTTGAAGGGAATTGGTCGAGGGAGTATGCAATCGAAAGCACTGATTCGATCGGAAGCAACCATTACTACTCTACCATCCGATAACGTGTAAACATCGCGAACTTTTCCGTGGTAACAAGCTACTTGTCCTGGAAATTCAAAGTCATGGTTTTTTAATGCGTCTGTCATCGTTGTTTTTTTCTTCTTTTAATTCCTCTACTTCAAATGCGTTGATGATTTTTGAAATCAGCGGATGGCGAATGATATCGCTTTGCTCCATTTCCACCATACCGATGCCATCAATTCCTTCCAATATTCGCTTAGCATACGACAAGCCGGAACGTTGCCGGGAGGGAAGATCCACTTGCGACATATCACCCGTGATTACAAATTTTGCGGTGGTCCCCATCCGCGTCAAAAACATTTTCATCTGCATTATGGTGGTGTTCTGAGCCTCATCTAAAATAACAAAAGCCTTATCCAAGGTTCTTCCCCTCATAAAAGCCAAGGGGGCTATTTCGATAACCCCAAGTTGCATCTTATCGTTTAACTTTTCAGGTGGAATCATATCCCTCAAGGCATCGTACAACGGCATAAGGTAAGGATCCAGCTTTTCTTTTAAATCTCCTGGTAAAAAACCAAGGTTTTCTCCTGCTTCCACCGCAGGGCGCGAAAGAATTATACGCCTCACCTCTTTTGCTTTTAATGCTCTTACAGCCATTGCCACGGCTGTATAGGTCTTTCCGGAACCCGCAGGTCCTGAGACAAAAACCATATCATTTTTTTGAATGGCTTGAACCAGTTTTTTTTGATTTACCGTCCTTGCAGTAATTTTTAGTCCTGAATTTCCATACACAATGGTATCCCCACCGGCAGGAGTATTTAGCAAGGAATCCCCTTCGATCAACATTAAATTTTCGATGTTGTTTTCGGTCAAGAGATCAAACTTTTTCAAATGATGGATCAATAAGTTGATTTTCATTTCAAAAACATCCATCGTTTCCTCATCTCCTTTAATAACGATTTGACTGCCACGTGCAATCACCGAGAGTTTGGGGAAAAAGGTTTTTATTTTCTTGAGGTTGCTGTTATTTACCCCAAACAACGCTGCGGGATTCAACCGTCCTAAATCAATACTTCTTTCCGTCAATACAAACTATTTTAATGATTTTAAGGTTCAATTATATTGAAATAATTTACTTTTGGTAAAATTATAAAATAACTGCCAGATTGGTAAGTCCCTATGCAAATCATTACCTTAACGACCGATGTTGGGCTTAAAGATTTTTATGTAGCTGCGGTAAAAGGAACGCTTTTCACGAAACTAAAAAACGTTCAAATCGTGGATGTTTCTCATGAAATAAAACCATTCGATGTGGCTGAAGCAGCCTATCAGCTTAGGAATTGTTTTGATGCTTTTCCTGAGGGCACCCTACACCTTGTAGGTGTAGACTCAGAACCGGTATTTAGCAGCTCCCTAGACGCTAATTTTGAATTCATCACGAAAAGCCTGCCCATGGTAGTGGTGTTCAAAAAGCAATTTATTGTTGTGAATGACAATGGTTTTATAGGAACCTTTTTAGGGGAAGATGAGGCAGATGCGTTGTATCGGTATGACCAAATCGAAATCCCGAAAGATCACTGGACTTTTATGATGAAAACCTGTTTCATTGACATTGCCACTCGTTTGGTTAGCGGGCATGAGTTGTCCTCTTTTTGTACGGAAACATCGAGCTATAAAAAAGCATTCATGCAAAATCCAACGATAGAATACAATCTAATACAAGGCAATGTCATCCACATCGATACCTATGGAAACATCATAACGAATATTTTACGATCGGACTTTGAGCGGTTTGGGTCAGAGACACCCTTTAAAATCAGTTACCAAAAAAGAGCGTACGACATCGATGTGATTTCCAATGCCTATTCGGAAGTACCCGTTGGAGAAAGGGTGGCAATTTTTAATCACAACAACCGGTTGGAGATAGCGATAAATCGTGGAGCCAACAAAGGAAACGGGGGAGCCGACCAGCTTTTCGGCGTTCGACTTGGAGAAGTGGTTCGTGTCACCTTCTATCCCAAAGGTTCGGTGGATACGTTAACGTCTTTATTATGATCTATCGTTTGGTTAAACTCACCTTAAAGGAAGAAGAAATAGGTTCTTTTTTCGACGTATTCGAAACAAAAAAAAGGGTCATTGCTGGTGCCGAGGGATG
>JBJTWF010000053.1:0-5314 GCA_046081565.1 Flavobacteriales bacterium
TATCTCCTCCTCCGATGGAATAACAACTAAATTATCATCAATGATCATATTATCCTCCATCTCACGCTGCAATTTTCGCAGTATTTTTTGGTATGTCGACGGGTTATTTAACCCAATCTGAATCGAAAAAATAGGAATTGGAATATAACTTTTCACCTCATTAGATTCGAAATTTCCAAGGTCATTCGAATCTTCGTATCCGTTATAGGAACTATTTAAATCATAGTCGTATGACTTTTTTTGCTTGGCTTTTATTTCATTGATAGCAATGGTTAATGTACCATCAAAAAGATCCTTTATTTCGCTTTCTGTTAATCCAAATTCATCTTCTATTTCATTTTTGACTTTATCATATCCGGGAATGGTATTGATCAATTTAAATACATTTTCCATATTTAATACAGCTGACATTCCAAATAAAACGTCTCCATTAGTAGATATAAAATCAACATACTTTTCTTGAATACCAGACTCACTTAAGATCGATATATTCTTTGTCTTTCCTCCCTCATTCAAGAATTGAAAAATTTCCATATCGATGTTATCTTGATTCAAATTGATTACCAAACTAGCGCCATCCGTATTTTCTAAATTATCCTTAACCTTTTCAAAAATCAATTTATCCTCGTTAGATTCATCAAGCTCTTTACCCATTAGGCTCGTTAATCTTTTAAAATTTACATACATGCTTATGTCTCCACCTTTCTCTTCAGACGAAGAAAATGCTTCAGACGACAATATGGAGGCTTCTTTGGAAAGCTTGAGCATATTCGTTGCTTCAATGTCACTCTCCTCATTGGAATTATATACAATACAAGCATCATCGTTCCATACGATAGCAGAATTTTCTGAGGGATAATCATCATTTCTTTCTGATTCCACAAACATAAAGTTACCATTGGATTCTTTGAATTTCAAGGATGAATTTCGGGTCAAATTGTTTAAAAAATCCTTCAACTTATTTTTGTCGGAAACAGCGAATACAATCCCAACGCATGGCTTTTTACTTTTCATGTCACCAAAACAGTAAATATTGTCACTCAATAACATTCCTGTTTGCTCAGGGTTTTCCAGCAATTGGTCCACTTTAATTCCCTCGTTATTCAAATTTTTAGAAAGCTCTTTGTATAAACTCATTGATTGAAGCCCTTTTTTATCCATTTTAGATGCCAACGAAGAAGGGTCTATTTTTAATACCATCATAGAATCCAATGGAATGTACTTTGGTAAATTCGATTTTTTAGAAAATAAATACCAAGCCCCTATTCCCACAAAAATTGTAACCCCAGAAATAATTAAAAGCAAATTTCTCTTGTTCATAACATAATGTATTAGTGATGTTATACGATTAGGATAAAATATATTAGCGAAGCTAATTTAATCAATCAAATCAACTGTAGAAAATATAATACGCTCAAAAAGAGTTTAAGGGTATAAACGTAATGTAGTTTTTCACTTCATCTCTTACCTGTCTGAACATTGCCATAACCTCTTCTTCGGTACCCCTTGCTTTCGCAGGATCTGGGAAGTTGTGATGAATGCACTTCACTGCCCCAGGAAAAATCGGACATTGCTCGCTGGCATGATCGCACACGGTCAATACCAAATCAAAGGGAATGTGCAAATATTCATCTACATGATTGGAGGTTTGCATGGAAATGTCGATGCCATCTTCCGCTATTACGGCAATCGCGCGCGGATTCACGCCATGCGCTTCAATCCCCGCACTATAAACGGTGGCAACATCCCCATGAAAATGACGAATATATCCCTCAGCAAGTTGACTTCTACAGCTATTGCCGGTACATAAAACAAGAATATTCATTTTGCCAATCATACCAATAACCAAATGAGATTAATGATAAAAAACTTGGGGTCAAATCCAAAAATGAGTTGCAAAATAACTACCGCTGATGTTATGATGATTGGCTTTTTATACCTTAAAATATACTTTCCCATTAGCAACAATTTTTTTCGGTTAAGTGAACTGAAAAAATGAAGAAATAGTTCTTTAATTGGTCAATCGCTTTTTGATCAAGGCAATAACAAATGGCATTCCCTTCTACCATTCCTTTTATCAATCCCGCCTTTTTAAGTTCCTTCAGGTGTTGCGAAACCGTAGGTTGAGCGAGGGGTAATTCGTTAACAATATCGCCACAAATACAGGAATCTACACTCAATAGAAATTCGACTATGGCCACCCTCGCTGGGTGTCCCAACGCTTTTAGGAGTGTCGCAATCGAAATTTGTTCATTCGAATACTTTTCGGTCTTAGTAATACCCATGTAGTCCAACTTATTTATATCGAAATATTACGATAAATCATAGACATGTATGTATTATCCCTATTTTTACGTATGATTATTTCCATTACAGGCCTAAAACCTAAATCCTTTTGGCACGCCCTCCCCTTTTGGTATCGGGCCATTCCCTCTTTTAGTCAAGCTAAAAAAGCAAATGGAAATCTATTCTGTGAAGTCAAACAAATACAGGGCATTCAACATACTTTAACGGCATGGGAAAACATAGAAACTCTTCGGACTTTCGTGGGTTCAGGTCCTCACTTAAAGGCCATGAAGTCTTTTCGAAAAATTGCCACCGGAAGTACCTACCATTACGAAAGTGATGCCATTCCCACCTGGGAAGAAGCACGACGCTTGTGGGAAGCGAATTACAAGGAATATTAAAAGCCGCTAAGTTCCACCTTGAGATTTTCCCTCAACGTAACAAAGGCAAGAAACGTTCTCACCTGGGGTGAAAACACCCCCTACTCTTTAATTACTTTAAACACCCCTTGCTGGCCGTTTATGCTAATTCGCAAAGAATAAACGCCTGCGCTCAAGGCTTGGGTATTCAAGGTAGTTTTTCCCAATCCTTTACCGTTTTGCACCAAGCGACCGCGTGCATCCATCAATTCAAACTGAAAGGCATTCGCGATATCAATGGTAAGTGTACCCTGTATTGGATTAGGGTATACTGACGCATTAATTGCCGATTCCACTATGCCTACCCCACACTGATCGACAATAATATTCGCAGAAACTACCGTTTCACACGTTCCATCAGAAACCACGCAACTGTATTGGGAGGTCGCTGCAGGTGTTACCGTGATGCTCGCAGTATTTCCAACCATTGATGGTCCATCGTACCACGTGTATGTTGTTCCTCCTCCGGCGGTAATGGTGGCTGATTGACCAACGCATATTGTGGTACCAGGCGTTATCGTTGCGGTCAATTCCGTTGAACTCGAAATCGTTCTCGAATACGATTGCACACATCCGCTTCCCGCCGTGCGTATTCGTGCCACATAATTTCCAGCGGGTAAATTCCCAAATGTTGGGGATGCCTGGTAGTTTACTCCATCCAAACTGTACTCATACGTTGGAGGAACCGATCCACCTGTAGGATTGGTAAACACGATCGTACCATTGTTTTGGCCACATGTGGTATTTGTTTTTGTACACGTTGCTGCCGGCTTGGCACTTACCGTAATTGGCAAATAAATTCCTACCGTTTTACATGAACCATCGGCAAATAAATAAATCCTTCGATTGCCTACCTGATTAAAAGTAAGCGTAGTTGCTGGCGTGGAATGCGTGCTAATAACCGTCGTAAACGGGTCATCGGTAACATACCACAGGTAAGAATTGGTATTGGTGGAGCTTGCACCGTTCACCGTAATTTGCCCTCCAGTACAAATAGCGGATTCTGAAAAGGTGAAATTAGCCACAGGATTGGGTCCATTAGAAGTAAGTACATCCATCCATAGGCTGGTTTTGATTATTGGGTTAATATCGGTAGTAGGATGCCAAGTCCCGGTGGTATTGGTCAATCCTCCATAATAACATTTCATCGTACTTAATCCGTTTGCAATCGTACCGTTTCGGTAATCCATATCAACGCACAAAAAAGCTACTGAATCCTGTGGAGAACCGTAGTTAAATTCAAAACTTACCCAAAAATTTCCCGTCACGGTTGGAGGATTGGTAAAATCAAATTCATTGTAAAATCCTGCATCCATATCCGCAATCAACAAGGTATCTGTGACCAAAACCGTTCCTGGATTACCGGCATTATCCTGATGAACCCGAATTTTAACCAAACCATTTCCACTCGAATTTACCGCCTTAACAATCGGAAATCGCAACCTTCGAACTTGGGTAGATGCAGGTGCCGTATATTTATCGGCAATTTGATAAATCAACGAAGTATTGGTAGAAGAAAAACGTCCTGTTCCTGGTAAAAATCCCCAACCTGTGGTCCAGTTATAATAGGCATAATCTTCTGCAGGTAAGGGTAAATAATTACGTAAGGTATCGCATGCAATTCCAGGGGCAGCGCCAACCACTTCAACAAACGCAACTTTCGTTTCAGAATCGCTTCCAAAGGCATTAGTAGCGGTTAACGTAATCGTGTAGGTACCGATGGCATTAAAGGTTACGCTAGGATTTTGAACGGTTGAATTCGCTGCACCTCCACCAAAACTCCACGACCAAGAAGTAGGAACATTCGTCGAAGCATCAAAGAAATTTACCGCCGCTCCAACAGGAATAATGATAGGATTCGAAATATCTGCTGTAAAATCGGCCACCGGAGGAGTATTGGTGGGGTCGCAACCCGGCGATAGTAATAATGATGCACGGGCACCAGTGAGCGTATTAAGCATATAATTGGCCTGGGCTTGCGAAAACATTACCGTACAATTACTGTAATCCATATAGTTTTCATATTGCGTTTGGGTATTTCCACACGTCGTTTGATTTCCGGAACAAGATCCCGAAAAATTAAATGAAGGGCCTGCGGTATTTGGGGTATCGTTGAAACCGTCATCCAAGGTACAGCTACCTGAACCTCCCCATGTATGATCTAGACCAAGATAATGGCCAATCTCATGCGTAAGCACATTGTCGTTATTCATCCCTAAGTTGTAATCTAACACAATTCCGTCGATGGATGACCCTGGCAACATATTGTTGGTCGGACGATAAGCATAACCTGCAGTACCAGAATTTGCACCGTTGGAAATATCACAAATCCAAACGTTTAAATACTTGTTTCGATCCCAAATTTGCGAACCTCCTGTGGCCGAAGCCTTCATTTTATTTTCCTCTCCCCCATTATGATTATAATAGTCCTCTGTGGTTGAAACACGCACGACCCCATGTTCGGCTAAAGGAACCCCTGCCGGAGTTTTCGTAGCTAGACAAAAGTTAATGTTTGCATCTGCAGGGATAAAACCAAAGTTAGTTCGTGCATTCAACGCATCTTGATTCATAAGCTGAAAGTCCTCTTGAATGTCGTTGAACACTTGCAT
>JBJTWF010000054.1:0-19373 GCA_046081565.1 Flavobacteriales bacterium
TCAAACTTCTGAGAAAGGGTCGCCTTTCCATTGATAAAGTAGGCGTTGTCCGCAAAATTGATGTTGGAATTTAAGGCAGAAACGTTGGCATCATAGAAATTACCTTGACGTAAAACATTCGTATTGGTGAAGGTGAGTGAACTGTTGTTCTTTATGTTTTGATCGAGCACTAGGGTGTTGTAATTGGTCAAAGGAGCTGCCAAAAAATCGCGAACGGTATTGGTAAGGGTATTGAAGGCGGTGCCGTATGTCGGTGCTGACACGGCATTAAACACCCCGACTCCTAAGCCTTTTTTATTTCTTCCCGAGAATTTACTTGCATTGTACAATTGTGGATTTCCCTGAATACCACTGATAATCTCGTGATCCAATAGATTGGTTTTTAACACCTCCCATGGGGCTTGAACGCCAATTCGTCTCGAATAGAAAATCCCAGATTTATTAAATAACTCCATACCTTCGGTGAAAAACTGACGGTTTTCATTAAACTGAATTTCGAAAGGAGACGTATTCAGTACTTGATTATCAAAGATCACCTGACCAAAATCTGGCACGAGGGTTACATCCAAGGTAAAGGCTTCATTGATCCCGTATTTTACATCCATTCCGCCAAAAAAGGAACGGCTATATTTTCCGCTGCTCATTTCGTTCAGGTATGAAGATACGTAGGGAATCAGGCTGAGCCTAATGGGGGGATTAATCAATGAAATTCCTTCCAAGGAACCACTGGATACAAGGTAATTTTCAAAATCTGGATTTACTGGAACCCAAGAGGATTCTTCCCGAAACCGGGCAATTTGACGACTAAAATTTACATTCCACGTTTGTTTATCCTGTTTTGGAAAGCGAAGGGCTGAATAGGGTATTTTTAGCTCCACTTGCCATGCCTCTGGCGTTACATGGATACTGCTCTCCCACACCAGGTTTAGCTGATCGTTGACATCCCCAGACACAATTTTGCCATCCAATTGGACCCCCATGCTGGTAATCCCGAAATAAAAACCATTTTGTCGATCGTTATAGGTGTCAATAAAAACAGAGAAAATATCGGCATTCGTATTATAATCATCTCGTACCGTGTATACGTTAGAAATCGAATCAACAGGGTCTTCACACCGTGCGAAAAGGTAAATGGCAAAATCATCATACAATACCTTTACCTGAGTCTTTTTTTTGCTTTTCACCCCAGGATAGGGACGTATGGCAACAAATGGGGAATGGATAGAGTCAGCCTGCAACCATGAATCTTCTAATGCTTTACCATCAACAAATATTTTTTCATGAGCGCGCAACGCTGTAAGGCTCGCTTGGGAATAACAAAATAAAGGGAGCCAAATAAGCCCTAAGCGAAGGAATGCGTACATGGGACAAAATTACTTCGGATTTTCTCAATATGCAGCAAATATTTGAAAAGAGCCCTACCTTTGTAGGGTGAGTACCTTTGATGGGCTGAGATCCAAATTGGAACAGGAAGCGTGGCCCTGCGTTTATCTATTTAAATTTATCGTTCCGAGCGATTCTCATAAAATTGCACAACTAGTAGATTTGTTTGATGAAAACGCACAAATTAGTTTCCATTCTTCCAAAAAAGGAACCTACACCAGCGTTAGTGCAAAAGTGGTGGCTTTAGACGCCAATAGCGTCTTGGATGTCTATGAAAAGGCAGCAACCATTGAAGGAATCATTTCATTCTAAAAGACCAACTATGATAGACTATCCACTAGTAACAAAACTTATGAGCGTAAGCTTAGTAATCCTCCTGCTCATTATTGCGTACCGAACCCTTTTAAAAAGGTGGAGTAGAACCGGGCTGTTGAAGGAAGATTTTTGTGAACTTTATACCTTAGAACAGGAAGTTAATGCCGGAGAAGTATCTTTTTATGTTACCACGGAAAAAACTCGTTCGATTCGATTGAGCCTTTGCGATGATCATGCGGAACATGTTATCGTTGAAAAAACCTTTGAACCCGGGGGACATATCGTCCGATTAGATTCAACCCAGCTACAAAACGGGTCTTATTTTTATGTACTAAAAACCGATAACCAAGAAATAAAAAAACGAATGATTATCGAGAATTAAGCATCTCCCTCCTTATCCTTGTCCCGATCTTTCGGTAATTTTATTTTACGTCGTTTCATATCCAGGTGAAGGTTTTCCTTTTTAAACTCTCCTTCCTTGGAAGTGGTAATGGATTCGAGTCGAATTACCACGCCAATCGTATGTTGCAAGTAGTCTGATTTACCAAAAAAATCTTTAGTCAATGCAATTTTACCACAAGATTGCAATTGAATCCCAATTGCGTTATTTATCCAAATGTTCAACCCACCTCCGATATTAATGGTTGGCGCGAATCCCACGGCAAGGGAATCGGTTGAATTTCGAAACGTTAGCCCCGCCCCACCGATCAAATAAGGGTCAATCAACCCTTTATTTAACACTTTGTAAAAGGAATATTTCAGGTTTCCATCAATCGATATCAAGTTTCCTGTTACCCCCATTTGACCATTCACCCAACGATCCGAAGCGTATTTTGCCATAGCAAAAGCACCTTCAACGCTCCAACCGTTGTATAGGTAATAATCCGCCATTAACCGAGAGGGAAATGGATTGTAATGTAAAATTTTATTCCCTGCAAAACTGGATGCATTACCATCATCATCGATAAAATTCAACCCCAATCCAAACATGTATTTGTAGGTGTCTGCGTTCGCATATTTTTTGTGTGGTTGAGCAAACGAAGTAAAGGGAAGGAGGATCAAAAAGAACAGTAACTTTTTCATAAGGGGTTGATAATTCAAACCAAAATTAGATAAATATCCTTTCGAAAATTCAAAACCCATTTTAATTTCTATGTTTTTACTCAAATTAAATCGTCGCTTAACGCTAACCTTTATCATGATGTGGTCATTTTTAATAGTTTTGTACTGTGAAAAAGCCCATCAAATTTGTACTTTCCGATGAAGAAGACCTAACGTTCCCTATCGTTGGAATCTGTTCAAGTTTTAATGACTACCGGATGGGATGGTTTTTAAACAACGTAATGGGTTGGAAACTGGTACAATCTCAGGATATGCTTGAAGTTCCCATTAAAAAACAGAAACAATGGGTTCCTTTTTCATATTATGCTTTCCAACATCAGGCCTATCATTACCAAGCTTACCTTATCAAGAACAAACAAAATGGAGCCTTACTGGCCAGTGAATTTCCCGAATTGGATTTTTTATTGGTACTACACAACAACCATGAGATAAACTTGGATACCTTGATCCATGAACTTAGAACTCAAAACGGAATTATTGCCGCTTATTTGTACTCGAGTGAGGCCTTTGGTTCTTCAGAATATTTACAATTTAATTAAGCTATGAACAAAACAAAAATCGTCGCCACCATCGGACCCAGTTCAACCCATCGCACGGTGTTGACAGAAATGTTTTTGGCGGGGTTAAACGTGTGCCGAATTAACTTTTCCCATGGCACCTATGACCAGCATGCTGAAGTCATCGATGCCGTACGTTCCCTGAATCAGGAGTTAAAAGCAAACGTCGCCATTTTAGCCGATTTACAAGGGCCTAAAATCAGAACGGGGGAGATGGAAAACAATGGCGTAATGCTGGAGGTTGGTCAAACCTGCCAAATAATTACTGAACCGATCACAGGAACCCAGGCTAAATTTTCAATCAATTATAAAAACCTTCCTCAAGATGTAAATGGTGGTGAAAAAATTCTTTTAGACGACGGAAAACTAGTCCTGGAAGTGTTGGATAGCGATAAAAAATCCATCATCACCTGTCGTATTATTCAAGGCGGAATCTTATCCTCTAAAAAAGGTGTTAATTTCCCAAACACCCGCATTTCACTTCCATCCTTAACCGAAAAGGATATTCTGGATTTACATTTTGCCATAGAAAACAACGTCGATTGGATCGGGTTATCTTTTGTGCGCAGTGCTAGGGATATTATCGAATTGAAACATCAAATTGCCCAACAGAACGGAAAAGCGAAGGTAATTGCCAAAATCGAAAAACCCGAAGCGTTGGATTGCATCGATGACATCATTCGAGAAACGGATGGGGTTATGGTAGCCCGAGGTGATTTAGGGGTTGAAGTACCCTATCAGCGGGTTCCTTTAATTCAAAAAATGTTGATTGAAAAGTGTATTTCTCATGCGAAGCCGGTTATTGTTGCCACCCAAATGATGGAATCCATGATTACCAATATGACTCCTTCAAGGGCGGAAGTAAACGACGTGGCCAATGCGGTATTGGATGGCACCGATGCCGTCATGCTTTCCGGTGAAACTTCGATGGGAAAATACCCCATTGAAGTCATTCAAACCATTTCCAATATTATAGAAGAAGTGGAAAAAAGTCCAGAACTATATCATAAGGAAGAAATTCCTGATCTTAAAAACGAAAGGTTTATATCCGACTCCATTTGCTTTAACGCCTGTAGGCTTGCACAACGGGTCGAAGCCAAAGCGATCATAACCATGTCGTTTTCTGGATATACTGCCTACAAAATCTCCTCACAGCGACCCAATACCTCCATCTATGTTTTTACCAGTAATCGAAGCATCTTATCCCAGTTAAACCTTCTTTGGGGAGTCAGAGCGTTTTATTATGACAAGCAAATAAGTACGGATCACACCATTGCGGACATCAAATACATAATGAAATGTGAGGGTTATTTAGAAGCTGGAGACCTTGTAATCAATATTGCTTCCATTCCTTTGGAAGACCTGGGGGGTTCCAATATGTTAAAACTTAGCTACGTCGACTAACATTTTTTGAATTTCCTTGTTGCTATTGCTTGTATATTTGCACCATAAATGTTTAGTATGTCTGATTTCATCGCTCGTCACATAGGCCCTGAGGGCACTGAAACAACTGAAATGCTCCGTAAAATTGGAGTTTCATCGGTAGCCGAACTTATTGATAAAACAATTCCATCCACGATTCGTTTGGGTCGTGAGCTCAGCGTGGAAGAAGGAATCAGCGAGGCCGATTATTTAAAAAAAATACAAGCGATTGGCGCTCAAAATCAAGTAAAAAAGTCATTAATTGGCCTTGGATACCACGAAACCATTGTTCCATCGGTAATATTGCGGAATGTCCTGGAAAATCCAGGATGGTATACCGCCTACACGCCCTATCAAGCGGAAATTGCTCAAGGTCGACTCGAGGCATTGCTTAATTTCCAAACCATGGTGATTGATCTTTCGGGAATGGAGATTGCGAATGCGTCGTTGCTCGATGAGGGTACCTCAGCGGCCGAGGCAATGATCATGTTCTTTAACTCCCGTTCCCGAGAGGATGTTAAACTCGATAAAAACGTATTCCTTGTTCACGAGGCCATTTTTCCCCAAACCCTTGCTGTGGTCAACGGTAGGGCCCTCAATTTAGGAATAGAACTTCGGGTTTATAAGGACATTGAAAATACGTCTACAGAAGGATGCTTTGGTGCTTTGGTTCAATATCCTGACGCCAACGGGCACCTTTCGAACCTTGAAAAAACAATTGAAGTTTGCAAGCCACATGGGATTCAAGTTGCCGTTTGTAGCGATTTAATGGCCTTGGCTTTACTAAAATCTCCCGGCTCCATTGGGGCCGATGTCGTGTTGGGCAATTCGCAACGGTTTGGAGTTCCCATGGGGTATGGTGGCCCACATGCCGCCTTTTTTGCGTGCAAAGAATCCTATAAACGCACGATTCCAGGTAGAATCATCGGTGTATCGAAAGATGCAGACGAAAACACCGCCCTTCGAATGGCTCTGCAAACCAGAGAACAACACATTAAGCGAGACAAAGCAACTTCGAATATATGCACGGCACAAGCCTTATTGGCGGTTATGGCAGGAATGTATGCGGTTTATCATGGCCCACATGGCATTAAGCGCATTGCAAACCATATTCATGCCTTGGCTTGTCAGACCGCAGAGGGTCTTCTGGCAAAGGGATATGCCTTAAAAACCACGGCATTATTTGACACGGTACAGGTCATGAATGTTGACAGCCATGCGTTATTGAAATTAGCAAATGAGAAGGGGATGAATCTTTATGCCCCCGATGATCAATCGATTCAATTTACGTTTGGCGAACCTCATGCTTCCAGTGATGTTGAAGCCATTCTTTCTCTGTTTGCTAGTAAAAGTACAGGCGAATCCCTTACGGTCGGAATTCCTACCAACCTCCAACGGTCAGAAGAAATTCTTACACACCCTGTTTTTAGTGCCCATCATTCGGAATCCAAAATGATGCGATATTTAAAGTCGCTTGAAAACAAAGATTTATCCTTGGTGCATAGTATGATCCCCTTAGGATCTTGCACCATGAAATTGAACGCGGCAAGTGAATTAATTCCCATTACCAATCCGAACTTTGCCAACATCCATCCCTTTGCTCCAAAAGAACAGGCAGCAGGTTACCATGTGTTCATGGAGGAGTTAGCAAAGGATCTTTGCGAATGTACAGGTTTTGCTGGGGTTTCTTTACAACCCAATTCAGGCGCCCAAGGCGAATACGCCGGACTTATGGTGATCAAAGCCTTTCATGAAGCCAATGGCGATCATCAACGTAAGAAAATAATCATCCCATCTAGCGCTCACGGTACAAATCCTGCCTCTGCGGTAATGGCTGGTTTTGAAGTCATTGTTACGGGATGTGATGAGCAAGGGAACATAGATATTCCTGCCTTAACGGAAGTCGCGGAACAAATCGGTAACGAATTGGCTGGCATCATGGTCACCTACCCGTCTACCCATGGCGTATACGAGGAAGGAATTCGTGACATTACGGCCATCATTCATGCACATGGAGGTCAAGTATATATGGATGGAGCGAATATGAATGCTCAAGTTGGGTTAACGAATCCAGGGAACATTGGAGCGGACGTTTGCCATCTGAACCTTCACAAAACGTTTGCAATTCCCCATGGAGGGGGTGGGCCAGGAATGGGGCCTATAGGTGTTGCTGCGCATCTTGTTCCTTTTCTTCCAGGTAATCCATTGCATCTTACGGGCGGGAAACACGCCATTCATGCGATTTCATCGGCGCCTTATGGTAGCGCCCTCATTTTATTGATATCCTATGGATATATAAAAATGTTGGGATATAAAGGACTTAGAGAATCTACTGAAATGGCGATTGTAAATGCTAATTACATTGCCGCTTGTTTGAAAGAACATTATCCTATTTTGTATACAGGATCCCACGGAACGGTAGCCCATGAGCTAATTCTAGATTGCCGAGAATTTAAAAAGAATGCCGATGTTGAAGTGGCCGATATTGCCAAAAGGTTAATTGATTTCGGATTTCATGCCCCAACGGTTTCCTTTCCAGTAGCGGGTACGTTGATGATTGAACCTACTGAATCTGAAGATAAGGCAGAGCTGGATCGCTTCATTGATGCCATGATTAAAATCCGTCAAGAAATTACAGAAATTGAGGTCGGGAAATATCCTAAAGACAATAACCTGCTGAAAAATGCGCCCCATACTGCGGATTGTATTATCAATCGTACATGGGAATATCCTTATGCTCCTTCAGAGGCCGCTTATCCTCTTCCCTATTTAATTAAAAATAAATATTGGGCACCTGTGAGAAGGGTGGATAATGCTTATGGTGATCGTAATTTGGTTTGTGCCTGCCCAAGTATTGAATCGTACATTACCGCATAATGACCATTGATATTCTTGCCTTTGGTGCACATCCTGACGACGTAGAAATTTCCTGCGGAGGGACGCTACTTCATTATCAGAAGGAAGGAAAAAAAATAGCGGTTGTCGATTTAACCCAAGGAGAGTTAGGGACAAGGGGAAGCGCTTCTTTACGAATGGAAGAATGCAAAGCAGCATCAGAGAAATTAGGACTCATTGATCGGGTAAATCTTGGTCTGGAGGATGGTTTTTTTGAAGAATCCGACAAAAATTTATATCGGATAATTCAAGAAATTAGGCATTTTAAACCCCGGTTAATTTTAGCCAATTCCATTACCGATCGGCATCCAGACCATGGACGAGCCGCTTCTTTGGTAGCTCGAGCGGCTTTTTTATCGGGACTTCCAAAAATTCACACAGAACGCGATGGTGAGGTACAACGAGCCTACCGCGCCCCACAGCTTTTACATTATATTCAGGACGTCTATATTAAGCCCGATGTGGTATTCGATGTTACGCCTTTCGTAGAGGATAAAATAGCCTTGGTAAAGTGCTTTTCCTCTCAATTTTACAATCCAGAATCAGAGGAACCTGACACCCCCATTTCCAACGAACATTTTTTTTCGTTTATGAAAGGTCGGATGTTGCAATACGGTCGACCGATTGGCGTACCTTACGCGGAAGGATTTACGATAAACCGCATTTTTGGGGTCGATGACTTATTTCATTTGCGTTAGTACATTAATAACGCTGCCATCATTCCTGCAATAACACTAGAAAGCTTTATTACATTGAATTTGTGATTCTCAGAAGTTTCAAAAATTATAGTGGTCGAAATATGCAAAAACATACCGATCACAATGCCCAACACCACGGGGACACTGATGCCAGTCTGTTCCATAGGAATTTTCAAACCAATCCATAATCCTATTGGGGTCATGATAGCAAACAATAGTAGGATAGCCCATGCCATTCGTTTACTTAGAGAGGTATTTAATAAAAGGGTCATCAATGCAATTGCCACTGGAATTTGATGAAAGACAATTCCCCAGAACAACGATAATTTATGATCATGGTCATGTAGTTGATGAAGGTGCTCAACGTCATTTCCAAGAGGAATTCCCTCAATGATAGAATGAATTGAAAGGGAAATAAACAAGACCCAGGGCATCGCCTGACCTTTGTGCACATGAACATGTCCATGTTCAATACCCCCCGAAAAAAACTCCATTATCAATTGAATCAAAAATCCAACTAAAATGTAGACACCAATGTTATCTGTGCCTCCGACGTATAGCTCAGGTAGAAGATGTTCAAATACGATAGCAAGTAAAAAGCCTCCACTAAACGCCAACGATAATTTAATAAACTGGGCTTTGTTGTTGGCCTCAAGAAAATGTACAAACCCTCCTCCTGCTACTACAACGAGCGTTAAAATTAATACCATCGCGAGTGGACTCATTTTTTTTGGGCAATTAGGATTAAACGAGACGAATTTGTGGCATTAAAGGCTGATAATTCATAATCGCCAAAGGTATGTAGAATATTAAAATGTGGGGTTAATACCTGTTCAAAATCCTTAAGGCGTAAAAGCTGCACTTGTTCTTTATAGGTAAACGGTTGTCCTTTATCCCTAAAACGGATACGTTTGATGACCTTACCCTCGTTGATTTCACGGTGAATTTCGAAGGTGATATCTCCCCGTACAATGTGCTCAGAAGGGACGAGGGTATCTTGGACTTTTTGTGCGTTTAAAAAATCAATCACCACCAAACCCTTAGGTAAAAGCATTTGATATATGGAATCTATGACCCGTTGATTTTCAGAGGTGTCCTCGAAGTACCCAAAACTCGTAAATAAATTAAAAACGGCTTGGAACGATTCCCCTGGAATGGGTTCGCGCATATCTTGTACTTGAAAACGAAGTCCTTCCGCCGTGGTCCTTTGTGCATCCTCGATGCTTTCGCATGATAAATCAGTTCCTAGTACCTCAAATCCCAGGGCATGTAACGTACGAGCGTGCCTTCCTTTACCGCACGCTAAATCCAAAACCTTACTCCCGAGGGGTAATTCAAGAAAAAGAACCAACCGGTTGATAAAAGCATGCGCCTCGTGCTCATTTCTATTATTATATAAAAGATGGTAATACGAGGTATCAAACCAGGAGGCGAACCATTCTTTTTCATCCATAGGGCAAAGATACGCAAAAGCCCGAGGAAGTTTGTTTATCTTCGGATCATGAAACGCATTGGGCTCACAGGCGGAATTGGTTCCGGAAAAAGTTATATCGCAGGTATCCTACAAAAAATGGGGTTCCCGGTGTACTTTTCAGACCATCGAGCGAAAACAATATTACAGGAACGTTCAGCCATTAAAGCACTTTTGAGCCGTCGATTCGGTGAGGCGATATTCGTCAACGATGAATTGGATAAAAAAGCCCTTGCCACGGTCATTTTTTCATCGGAAGAAAACAGAATTTTCATCAATGAACTCATTCATCCTTTGGTACGTGAAGATTTTGATTCTTGGTGTAAACAGCAAAACAGTTCCCTAGTTTTTAATGAGTCTGCCTTACTCTTTGAAACGGGGTCCTATCGCACATATCAGGCTACGCTTCTGGTTTGCGCACCGATGGCACTACGAATAGCGCGGGTTATGGAGCGAGACGGCCTCAACCATGAAGAGGTCGAAGCAAGAATACAAAGCCAATGGAGCGATGAGCGAAAGTCATCTTTGGCGGACGGCGTTATCATCAACGACAACCAACAGCCGCTACTATTACAATTAGAAACCTTTATCGAGGGTATTTTAGCGGTAAAAACCTGAAATTACTCGTATGTAAAATTAAAGCTTACGCCAAACGTCAGGGGATAAACCAATCCCGTTGCCTCCTTTTTGAACAAAGAGGTTAGGTTGTAATTAGCAAACAATCCATAATGGTCGAATCCAGTTCTTACGGTAGCGTAGGCACCTAAACGTGCCATTTGATACCGACCATTAACCTGATATTGAAAACGGTCTCCGTTGGATAATTTACCTGCGGTTTCCCAGGATCTACCATAATTGAAATATCCCACAGCTCCCAAATCGAGGTAAAAACTGTTTTTGGTTTTCTTCTTAGAACATACTTCGATCAAAAGTGGAACGGTAAAGGTCACGAAATTCAGATTGTTACGACGGTACTCGAAGGTATTGTTAATCACGGCAAAAACCGTATCTGGACCCGTACCTGTAGAATTAACCCCTGTAGTATGTACCGGGTCATACTGATTCATGGCAATGGAATTAACGTTAAATCCAAGGCCCGTGGTTAGACCCAAAAATTGTTTTGCAATGGGAAGTTTATACTCAAACAGGTTAAAAGCATAAGTACTCAGGTTAACTGGGGTAGCATTCCAATATGGATAAAGGGATTGATTATCGTTTAGTAAGGTTCCCATACCAAAATCGAATCCAGCCCAATGAGCTTCATATTTGGATGCTCCCTCAGAGTCTTCTTCAGCTGCCTCTTCCGCAGGATAGGCTTCCACTGGCCATTCTTGGTTGTCATATGGTTCTATCATACTAAACTGTAAGGGCAGCAAAACCTCCTCATTGGTTTGATAACAGGTCTCATTCCAGTTCCAAACCAATAATTTTGATAAACGAAGGGCTTCCTGATCCAAAAGGGGATGAAGACCCAATCCAACTTGGTGGTTGGTGGCATTTCCTTCTTTATCAACATTCATCTTAATAATGACTAATCCCTCCACCGCCATATCAACACATTCTGCGGGGTACCTTAAGTTTTTCATTAAAAATTCATCCATTCCTAGCGCTCCTTCTGCGTAGGTAGCACAGCCTTTACTCACACTGGCAACAGAAACCGATTGGGCGTAATAGGTAAGGGATAAAAAAAGGAATAGAAAAGAGGTTGATATTTTAATTAGCATATTTAAGGGTTTTTGGTAAAAATACAAATTAAATCGACAGGATTAACCGCAGCATAACATTTCGACCCGCTTGTGGATAAAAGAACCGCTCGGTTGTTTTTATCCCGGCATATTGATAAGCAAAGGCATAACCATTATTGGAAAATCGTTGATTAAATACATTATTTATACATCCCGATAACTCAATTTTTTCAAGTCCCTTGGTTTTAATCGCTGCTTTAATTCCAAAAGAAGAATAATTAAAGGCGGGTAATTCGCTGGTTTGAATATTATCCATAAATTGCTTGCCAACCCATTTGGTATTCCAATCCAAGGTAAGATGCCAAGCAGGAATAGCATAGCTAACCCCAAGAGCCCCAACGATGCTCGGAGAAAAGGACAGGGTAGTCTGATTATATAAAGTAGGTTGTTGCATGAGATAAGGTAAACTGTCTAGGTAAACATCGAGAAAGTCTGTGTAATTCAACGCAAGATTTCTACTCAACGTAAGGTTACTCGTTAGGAGGACATTGCTCATGGGCTTTGCTTGGGCTTCTAATTCAATCCCCTGCCTAAAGCTTTCTTTTACATTCGTGCGCGTGTAACCACCAACGTCATTGATTTGACCGGTCAAAATAAGTTGATTGTCAAAATGCATGTGGTAAAGATTGACTTTTAACATGGCCTTTGATGCTTGCCAGGAATAGCCTAGTTCTAAATCCAATACGGTTTCATGTTTAGGCCTACTATTTGGGGTAGATTCTCGAAAGTCTCTACGCACGGGTTCGCGATTGCTTCGAGCCAAGGAAACATACCCTTGGTGGTTCTTTTGAAACGTGTAAAAAAGGGCTAGCTTGGGATTAAAAAAATGAAAATCCACCTTTTGGGTTACATCCTTCAATACCCCAGAAACAAAATCAATCCCCAGAAAAGAGTAGGTTACGAAGCGATACTGTAGGTCTAAAATACCTTTCAATTTACCCCAGGCTTTGTTCACCTTAGCAAAATGATTCCACTCTACTTTTTCTCCAAGTTCGTCATAATATCGATCTCCTAACGTTGCATCGGACGCAAACCTTGCCCAAATCACCTCACCAAAATGGGCGCCCACATAGGCGTTTAAAGCCCCTCCAGTATTGATTTGAATTCGATTCCCTTGATAGGATACCGAGTAAACTGAACCCACAAAATGGTTGTCCAACCAACGCCTGCGTATGATGTCTGTTTGAGTTACGGTATCTCCACCAAGAATTACAGGACTTAATTGGTAAGTGGCAAGGTCATCCAAGAAGCGGAATTCTTCATAGTATCCTCTTCCGTAGGTATAATGCCCCGCTGCATTCAATATCCATTTAGCATTTTTAAATCGATGGGTAAGGTGTAGTTGATAGTTGTCCTGTTGGTAATGATCTACTTGATTTTTATAGGTATAGTAATTATACGTTCTCCCTGAGTTCAAAAGGTTTAGTCGTTCCAAATCCGACAATCCGTTGCGATCTGCATACGCATTTCGGTCCTCCGTCGTTCCAAACAGAACACATTCTGGCGTACCATACCACGACTGGTAGGTAATTTCTTTACCACTAAAGGCTACGGCCTTTAAGAGTGTTTGTTTTCCAACCCAGCCCGCACTTAAATACCAAGAACTTAATTTCGAAAATGCGCGATCGATATATCCGTCAGAACCTATACGCGAGAGTCTCGTTTCAACAAAATACTTGTTTTTAATGAGCCCTGTATGCGCTTGCAGGGATGTTTTAAAGGAGTTAAAAGATCCATAACTCAAGTCCATTTTGCCTCCTGCTTCGGCTGCGATATCATTCGTTTTAAGGTTTAAGGAAGCCCCAAAGGCAGCAGCACCATGCGTAGAAGTACTCACCCCCCGTTGGAAATCAATGGATTGGGTAGATGAAACCAAGTCGGGCATATTCACCCAGTACACATCATGTGATTCCGGATCATTTACCGGTATACCGTTAATGGTGACATTCAACCTTGAGGCGTCAATTCCCCTGACCCGTATTCCACTGTATCCAATTCCTACCCCTGCATCCGAGGTGGTAACCACTGAAGGAAGTTTATCTAATAAAAAAGGTATGTCCTGTCCAAAATTTAGCTTTTCTAATGCCACTTTATTTACCTTAGTATAGTTTGTAGCTTCAGGTGCCAGGCGAATGCTCAAGCAGATGATTTCATCCAAGGTTCGGGTATTGTAGTTTAAAACAATTCTTAGGGTATCTTGGAATGGAGAAGGCATAGACTTTACGGCATCCCTTGGTTTTATTTGATAGGTAAGTGAAGCATATCCCGGTTGATCAATAGTCAAAGTTTCAGAGGGACGAACGCCATCCAAGGTAAATACCCCTCTAAAATCAGTGCTTAAGGTTCTTCCGTCACTCCGTGTGATGCTCACCCCCATGAGGGGACGAAATTTTTCATCTGTAACTTTCCCAACCACCGAGCTTTGCGCCCGAGCCAACAGGGCACATAGCATCGAAAAAACAAGAACCTTTCCTTTCATAATACATCCTATTATGCCAAGTCAAGGGGCAAACTTGTACGTGATTAAAAAACCTCCTCCCGTCGCAAGCATTACCCTGATCCGGTACTATGGGTGTAATCTCAGCCTTTCGGCACCCCTTAGAGAACAATACAAAAATAAACAGAAACAGACTACTTCAACAAAAGTTTTGCAATCTGCACCGCATTGGTGGCCGCACCTTTACGTAAGTTATCGGCTACAATCCATAAATTCAGGGTATTAGGTCTTGTGAAATCCCTTCGGATACGTCCCACAAATACGGCATCTTTTCCTTCTGCAAATTTTGGCATGGGGTAGTGGAAGGTTTCCAGGTTGTCTTGAACCACGATTCCCGGGGTTTGTGCTAAAAGCGTTCGTACTTCCTCCAACTCAAATTCCGTATTGAATTCTATATTAACGGCTTCGGAATGTCCTCCCACCACAGGAACACGCACGGCGGTAGCCACCACATCAATTGAAGGATCCAAAATCTTTTTAGTCTCATTTGTGAGCTTCATTTCCTCCTTCGTGTAGCCATTCTCTGAAAAGCTATCGCACTGGGGAATGCAATTTTTATCGATGGGATAGTGATACGCCATGTCGCCGCTTATTCCTGCACGCTCATTCTCCATTTGCTGAACCGCCTTAACTCCTGTTCCCGTTATGCTCTGATACGTTGATACAATAACACGATTTACCCCATACCGTTGATGTAAGGGGGCTAACACCATCACCAATTGAATAGTACTACAGTTGGGGTTGGCAATGATTAAATCTGATGATGTCAATTGATTTCCATTAATTTCCGGAACCACCAATTTTTTGGTGGGGTCCATGCGCCAAGCCGAAGAATTGTCAATGACTACCGTACCTACCGCTGCAAATTTTGGAGCCCATTCCAACGAGGTATCTCCACCTGCTGAAAAAATGGCAAGGTCTAATTTCATATCCACCGCCGTTTGCATTCCGATTACGGTGTGGGTTACTCCCCTGAAAACAACTTCCTTGCCTATGGAGTGCTCTGAAGCTACGGGATAAAAGGCAGAAATAGGAAAATCTTTTTCCTCTAATACTTTCATCATTACATTGCCTACCATTCCGGTAGCACCTACAACAGCTATGCGCATGCTCTTAACGATTTTATAATTAAACGAAGGTGTTATTCTGCATGTAAAGTTATAAATTTGAAATATCATATAGCCGTCAAATGACCTTACGCAACCTTTTCAGTACCTTATTTTTTACCCTTACCTTGACTTTTTACGGTCAAATTACAGATAATTTCAGCGATGGTGACTTCACACAAAATCCCGTTTGGCAAGGCACTTCTGCTGATTTCATTGTGAACGCAAGCGGAGAACTTCAACTCAATAGTGTAGCGGCAGGCACTTCATACCTTTCCACCCCTCATCTTTTATCGAACCTAAACGATAAAGAATGGCAAATCAAGGTGCGGCAGACCTTTTCCCCTTCCTCGAGTAATTATGGTCGGGTCTATTTAACCTCAGATAATGCCAATCTCAGCCTTTGCCAAAACGGTTATTACCTCCAATTTGGTGAAACAGGGTCCACGGATGCCATTCGTCTTTTTAACTTAACCAACGGTGTTGCAACCCAAATATGCGCGGGAATTGATGGACAAATTGCATCTAGCTTTAATGCCTCCGTTAAAGTAAAACGTGATGCCTCGGGACTTTGGTCTTTGTATGCAGACCTTACAGGAAGTACAAATTACACCCTGCTTTCATCAGGTACAGATGCTTCAAGCTTACTGGGAACCCACTTCGGTATGCTCTGCACCTACACCATCAGCAATGCCACTAAATTTTATTTCGACAACGTGTACATTGGACCTATCGTCCTGGATCTTACTCCTCCTATCTTGGTTAGCGTAACGCCCATTAGTGCCTCACAAATCGATATGCTTTTCGACGAATCTGTGACGATGGCAAGTGCTCAAAACATCATTAATTATTCGTTCAATCCCAGCCTAACCTTAAGCAATCTTGCACAAGATGGGGTGAATACCTCCCTGGTACACGGAACGCTTTCAACCCTTTTGGTCAATGGTACGAGTTATACGGTTACCGCCAATGGTATCATCGATTTAAGTGGAAATACCTCCGGAGCAACTTCGACAAATTTTCAATACTTGGTATCGGACAGCGCGGTAAAAGGCGATTTATTGATTACCGAATTTTTCCCGGATCCGAGTCCTGTAATTGGACTTCCCGCCGTAGAATACGTAGAAATATACAATGCCAGTGCGGGTAAAATTTTCGATTTAACCGGGTACCACATTACCGATGGACCTTCCAACGGGCTGATCACGAGTGGCTGGATTTTACCGGGTGAATACAAGGTACTCACGGCCACGGCGAACATACCTTTGTTTACCACAACCACCGCCTTAGGCGTAACCAGTTTTCCTTCATTGAATAACGCCGGAGATACGGTCATGCTAAAAAACCCGAGCAACCAACCGCTTGATCTTGTGGTTTATACGGATGATTGGTACAAGGATGCCATTAAACAAGACGGCGGATACAGCCTGGAATTAATCAATCCCAACGATCCATGTTCCGATGAAAACAATTGGATGGCTTCCAACGACGCGAGCGGTGGAACACCGGGGTTGGTGAACTCAGTTTATGACCTAACCCCAGACACCCAAGCACCGAGTATTTCCTTAATGGTTGCCTCTGGGCCTAACTATCTACAAATTTGGTTTGATGAAGGCATGGATTCGAGTAGCTTGGTAAATGCCCTGTATCAATTCAGTCCAACATTGACGCCAAGTATGATCTATGCGAATGAGACGTACACCAATACCGTTATACTCCAGTTTTCTCAAGCCTTAGCTCCGTCTCAAATTTATACGTTAACCCTTCAAAATGCCGCGGATTGTTGGATTAATTCACAAACGCTAACGGGTCAATTTGCCCTCACCGAAACACCAATATCCGGGGAGATTGTGATTAATGAAATCCTACAAAACCCTTACAATGGAGGGCAGGACTGGATTGAGTTATACAATAACTCTAACAAGATTTTTAATTTAAAAAACCTGCAATTCGCCAATTTTGACAACGATACGATTGCGAATTTTAAAACCGTTAACGGAAATTTCATGTTGAAACCGGGTGCATACGCCGTGTTAGGCAAGGATTCTTCGTTTGTAAAACAAAACTATCCATTTCACGGGGTAGGAACCTTTGTTTATACCGAACTTCCTACCTACAACAACGACTCAGGAAGCGTTTATGTGTACAATGAAAATCAAGTCCTCTTAGATTTAGTAAAATATACCAATGAATGGCAGTTCCCGCTGCTTGATGATGTAGATGGCGTATCCTTGGAGCGGATGGACCCCAATGGCGTTTCATCGGACGGAATGAATTGGCACAGCGCTGCAGAGGCCATTCAGTTTGGTACCCCTGGGTTAAAAAATTCGCAATATCTCCCGGTATCGGTCAATGGAAATTTTGAGTTGGAAAATGATTTATTCTCACCCGATATGGATGGCCACCAAGATGTTATGCAAGCCAGTTATCAACTTTCCCAAGCCAATTGCTTGGGAACGGTAACCATTTATGACGAACGGGGGCGATTTGTACGAACCTTATTCAAAAACCAATTAATGGGAACTACGGGTACGTTTTCTTGGAACGGGGTTAAAGAGGATTCAACCAAAGCGTCAATTGGCGTATACGTAATTGTATTTGAGGTTTTTTCTTTGGACGGAGGATTGATTTATACCGGTAGAAAAGCCGTCACGGTAGCAGGAAATATATAATATGTTCTCCCCTGGAAAAAAAAACTGGCTCAAAAAATTCTTTTCCCTAGTCAAGCATGGAGAGATAAATTTAACGGTAGCGCTTCACCAAGAAGAACACGATAAGGATGAATTAATTCGTGAAGTTTGTGAACATACAGGAATCTTGTATGGTGTTCCTAACCAACAACTGTATACCGATCATTACGTGGTCTCTGCGACAAGAAACGAACGCTTGCAGGTTTTACTCTTTGAATCCTTACTTTTTATTGATCGATTGCATCAAAAAGATGAATTTTCCGCAACGTCTTTTTTGGATAGGCTTACCGCTTTTTATCAAATACCTTCAGAGCGAATAAAACGTACCTGGTACTCCCCTCTATCAACCACTGATGACATTCAGCGCATTGAAAACCTGCTATCGGATCGTATAAAAGTGCATAGTTCCTATAGCGATAAAAACTTCTGGTTTAATCATTTAACGAATGGCTTTTTATACCTTGATGTAATCCTCTATCACCGTTCTTTTACAACCGGAAAAAAGAAAGAAGAGGAATCGTATAATGCATGGGTAGAGAGTGTGCTCTTGGTAATCAGTACCTTCGAAAAAAGGCATCCTGAAACACGACAATACTTCGACCAATCGATGTTTCGTAACCTTTTGTTGTCTTCTGCCTTGTCCGAAGATCGTATCAAATCCTTGAAGCAAGGAGAGCCTTCCGAAAAACAGTTCGAGATGGCACTTGCGGTTATTGGATCCGAACCTATGCTTGCTTTATTCACTTTCCATTTTTTAATTTTTATTTATCACTCCTATCCTAGCGATCAATTTACCACCGGATCGTTCATCTACCACCTTGCACAACCCTTAGGAATAAACCAAGAGAAAACAGCGGAAATCTTTTGGGAATGTCGAAAATCCATGAGCGATCACTCCAGTGAATTCTATCACTTAGTATCTGAATCGGAATCTAAAATACTCACCACCCATCTGAGCAGAAAATACTACCGAATTTTGGGTAGAAATAAGGATCGCTTAGTTCAGGAGTTAAAAGAAAGCAAAGAATTAGTGTATTTGGTCAGGCAATCAACCCTAAGGGAATTAACGCCTGAGGAAAAGGAAAAAGTTAAAACCCAATCCATGGACCTCATGAAAAGCGTTCCAAGCATTGGAATCTATCTAATCCCCGGTGGAGCGTTGTGGTTGCCCTTGGTGCTTAAACTAATACCCGATTTACTTCCTTCCGCTTTTAAAGAAAATGAGGTGGAGGAGAAGAAATAGCATGTTCAAATCCATAGCTTCAATGTTTCCACTTACCCTTCGATACGTCCTGCGGACTACTCAGGGTGCGTAGAAACGCAAAAAATCTACGCGACGGGTTTTATACACTGCGATTTACTCCTAAGTATTGAAAGCGGCCCTTCGATACGACCTTCGGCCTACTCAGGGACCGCTTATTGAACAGACGATTCCAAATCCCCAAACATGGCCATGATGGCTGCTTCGTTGG
>JBJTWF010000055.1:0-13627 GCA_046081565.1 Flavobacteriales bacterium
TGTCCCGCGGGAATCGATGAAATGAACGAAAACGGAATCGTTATTTCTCCAAACCCTGCTACTACGGTCTTAAATGTTGCTGCGAAATCAGATATTCAAACCATATCAATGTTCGATGTAAACGGTAGATTAGTACAAACAACAACCGTGAATGGCGTTGCCACTTCATTGAATGTTGCAGGGATGACTAAAGGACTTTATTTAATTTCCGTTACTTCCAACAAAGGAATATACACACAACGTGTTATCTTAGAATAATACCATTTGGTGTAAAGAAATTAAAAGGGGCTTCGGCCCCTTTTTTCGTTTCCTTTCCTACCTTTGACTATGGATTATAATAGCGAACTTCGTTTTCAAAAACTCACTGAAATTCTTAAACCAACATTCGAAATGGACCTCGACCTAACGGCGCTAATTTATTTAATTGGAGTAAACGAAGTAGGATTTGGATTTAAATCCTACAATAAACAAGAAAAAATGGATCTCATGCATGTGGCTATTTGCACCTTACTATCCCCTGCGGGCTATTATGCATTCTCACACCGTGACGAACAGAATTGGCCTCATTTTACGTTGCTTCAACCCCTTCCTTCTTTAAATGAAAAAGAACAAAAATACCTTCTCAAAGAGGCTGTCATGGATTACTTTATCGAAAAAGAATACGTTACAGCAGAAATGTTGCTTACCTCGGCTTAGGTCCAATGTACTTAATAATGGGATTAGTTCCGGTAAAGCAGGTTCTGTTTATTACGACCATTAACGTGTCTATCTTTCCGTTTCTAGCAATGTTCTCCTTACTACAAAGCGCTCCTATGCTTACATAATCCATCGAACAACGCCATAACCATTCTTCGGGCGTTAAATAATCATATAGCGGTTTTTCGTTTGCGCCATTATTGGTAGGAAGTGGGTATTTGTCCTTCAGTTCCTCTAAAGAATATGTTTTGTCAATATCGATAAGGGTAAATTCTTGGGTTATATCCATGCGCCCTTTCCAGTATCCAAATTCATTGGTTTGAATAATTTTTTTCTTTGCACCTTCGGTTACTTGAAACGAGTGGTTTGAAAAGCCTTCATTTTTCCCGTTTACTTCGCTAGAGTCTGGTAACTTACCCCCGCAATAAGGCCAATGGTTTTGAACAGCAATTACGGTTACTGGTTGACAGGAAACTAACCCTTCAGACACGGCAACGTAGCTAAGAATATACAGCAAGAAACGGAACATAAAGCGAATATAATTTAATATTCGAGATATACCGAAAAGTCGCGCATCATGGCTTACCCTTACATGGTGGTTATCTTTCACCGGTAGGCTTAGAAAATAGCCTTGGATGGGGAATTTAGGGTTGAAAAAAACCTACTGGGCGGCATAGAATCAGCCAATTAACAATGATCAGAAGAAAAGTAAAAGAAAAGAACCCATGCAACGCTTCGTAAAAACTTACTTTCGTAATTCCAATATCATCTCATGAAGCGTGTACTATGGATTTTGGCTTTCTGTTTTTTTACCTTAGGTAAGGCTTCCGGACAAATTTTAACCGTTGAAAGCGAACTTTATCGAGATACAAGCAGCGGGAAAAAAATAGGTGCGACCCTTTCCCTGGCCTTTTCGAATAGCAAACAACGAAAAAACTTATTAGACTTTAGTAGCCGAGGGGAATTCGATGTTTATTTTAAGAACCGTTATGCGCTTATATTTTTAGGTCGAACCGATGCGACCTACAATGGAAAATCCGTATTACAAAACAATGGATACCTTCAAATCCGTTATCGCGATCAAGATTCAAGAAAATTTAGCTTAGAACCTTCCTTACAAGCCCAATGGAATGGAATTCAAGGAATGGAGTATCGGATTTTAACCTCCTTAAACATTAGAATGCGCTGGTTAACGCGACCTAAAGCAAACCTCTACACCGGTCTAGGATCTTTTTATGAAATGGAACGGTGGAATCCACTACTCGGTGGATACGCCTTTGCTATGGGCGATAGCAGCATAATTGAAAGAAACATGTTTCGCTTAAACCTAACCTCTAAATATACCCTTCAACTCGGAACCTTTGTGACCTGGACAGGAATGACCTATATGCAGTTCCCTATGAATCATCATTTTACGACCCCTAGATGGGTTTTTGACACACAATTCCTATTTAAACTCAACAAACACTTATCCTTTACAATCAATTATAACCATAACTTAGATTTTTATAGGCCCTTACCCATCGATCCTTATTTTTATGCTACCTCATCGGGAATCCGGGTTTCATTTTAAAATGAAATCCATTCCTCAGCACGCGCACGCGCCATTCGATTGGTTTCTACCAATGCATCCAAATCCGGATGTTCACAAAAGGAAACCTTTTCCATGGTATGGGCATTCATTTCCGCTATCTGTAAAAAGCTAATTCGATCCTCTAAAAAAGCCTGTACCGCCACCTCATTAGAGGCATTTAAAGCACAAGGTACGTTTCCTGCTCGTTCTAAGGCAAGGTATGACAACCTCAAATTAGTAAATGTTTCATCGTCAGGCTTTTCAAAACTAAGCGTAGGGTAATCCACAAAACTGAATCTTGGAAAATCTGTCTTTACTCGATACGGATAAGTAAGCGCATATTGGATGGGTAATTTCATATCAGGCAACCCCATTTGCGCCTTCATGCTGCCATCTTCAAACTGTACCAAGGAATGTACGATGCTTTGCGGATGCACAATAACATCGATTTGCGCTGCCTTTAAATTAAACAACCATTTGGCCTCAATCACTTCCAAGCCTTTATTCATCATCGTAGCCGAATCAATCGTGATTTTGGCCCCCATAGTCCAATTGGGGTGCTTTAAGGCTTGTTCTCTGGTTACCTTCGCTAAATCCTCCTTGGTAAATCCTCGAAAGGGCCCACCTGAGGCGGTTAAATATATTTTTTCAATGGGGTTGTCCTTCTCCCCGGGTAAGCATTGAAAAATAGCCGAATGCTCCGAGTCTACGGGATAAATATTTACGTTGTGTAACGTAGCTAACGACGTAATTAATTGACCCGCAACAACAAGAGTTTCCTTATTGGCCAATGCAATGTCTTTTTTCGCTTCTATCGCGGCAATAGTAGGCTTAAGTCCTGCGTAACCTACCAAGGCCGTAAGTACAACGTCAACATCGGTGGATTGAACCACCTGGCATAAGGCTTCAGCGCCACAATAAACATGAATGTCTTCATTCAAAAGGGCTTCCTTTACTTTAGCGTATTGTTTTTCGTCTACAATGACCACCATATTGGGCTGAAACATACGCGCTTGTTCAATTAATAAATCTGCATTATTACCAGCAGTTATTACCTGTAAGTCAAATAAGGCGGGATGAGCCTCAATAACTTCAAGAGCCTGTGTACCTATTGAACCTGTTGAGCCAAGAATGGCGATGCCCCGTTTTTTTATCATAGGATATTTTTATTTTTTGGTGCCATGTGCCTCAAAAGAGTTACCGCCACCAAGACCATAATATCCTCCCGTTAGTTCAAAATGGTTCTTATCGATAAAGCTTCCGCTTACATGATAATGCCAGTCAGGACTATCGAAGTGTAAGGTTCCATCGGTTTCAAGTAAATAGGAGGTTGACCCGTTCTGGCTAACAAATTCAACGTAATATCTTTCTTCGGATCGTCGAACGTTAAGGCTGTAATGCGTAGTATCGTATTGATACCCCTGTCCCATAAACCAACTAGCGTTATACGAAATTACATCATAAGTTCCGACATACTTGGAACGATAATCTACCAGAGGTTTTTTGCAGGAAGCAATCAATCCAACCAAGGCAAATAAGAGTAGGGTATTTTTCATAGTTAATGAGCTTCTAACCAATTTGCAGCAATTTCCATTTCAACTTCCATCGGCACCACTAAATCCACCGCTTTTTCCATGGCCTCTTTGACCAACGTTTTTAGGGCCTCCTTTTCGTTAATATGAACATCGAACAAGAGTTCATCGTGCACTTGTAAAATCATTTTAGATTTCAAATCTTTCGTGGACATGGCCTTATCCACCGCGATCATAGCCATTTTAATAATATCTGCTGCGGAGCCTTGGATGGGCGCATTAATCGCGTTGCGTTCGGCATAACCCCGTACCATGGCGTTCGCCGAATTGATATCAGGTAAATAGCGCCTACGTTTCATTATGGTTTCAACGTATCCGTGTTCTCGGGCAAACGCAATTACGTGATCCATGTAGGCTTTGATGGTGCCAAATTGTTCAAAATAGGCATCAATAATTCCTTTTGCTTCCGTACGAGAAATCCCGAGATTCTGTGCTAGACCGAAGGCAGACTGTCCATAAATGATCCCAAAATTCACAGCCTTGGCTGCGCTTCGCTGTTCCCTCGTAACCGTTTCAATAGGTGCCTTATAAACGGTTGCTGCCGTGGCGGCATGGATATCTTGTCCTTCTTTAAACGCTTTGATCATGGAAGGGTCCTCGCTGAGGGCAGCAATAATGCGTAATTCAATCTGAGAATAATCCACAGACATGATTTGGTATTCAGGACTTCGAGGCACAAAGGCACGTCGAATTTCCCTTCCCTTGGCCGACCGTATGGGTATGTTTTGAAGGTTGGGGTTATTAGAACTCAAACGCCCCGTAGCCGTCACCGTCTGCATGAAACTGGTATGTATTCTTCCGTCCACAGGACTGCATAAGGCAGGCAATGGATCAACATAAGTACTTTTTAACTTTCTTAGCTGACGGTATTCAAGAATTTTTGGAACAATCGGGTGGTCCTGTTCATGTTTTTGTAAAACATCTTCTGATGTGGCATATTGTCCCGTTTTTGTTTTTTTTGCCTTAGATGATATCTTTAAGTGTTCAAACAATACTTCGCCTAGCTGTTTGGGTGAATCTGGATTAAAGGGGACACCCGCCATGGCAATGATTTCTGCGTGTAAATTCCATAAGGTTTCTTCTAATTCGATACCATAGGCTTTCAACGCCTCAACGTCAATGGCAATGCCTTCTTCTTCCATGCTTCCAAGCACAAGAACCAATGGCATTTCTACTTCATAAAACAAAGGCTTAAGGTGCGGTTTTTCAACCTCCGGTGCTAAAATATTTTTGAGCTGTAAGGTAATGTCTGCATCCTCACACGCATATTGATAAATTTCTTCGGCGCTAAGGTCTCCCATGTTACCCTGTCCCTTTCCCTTTTTTCCAATTAACGACTCAATGGAAATGGGTTGATACCCTAGATAATATTGCGCCATAAAATCCATTCCTTGTTTTGCTTCTGGATTAATTAGGTATTGAGCAATCATCGTATCAAACAACGGCCCTTTAATGGACACACCATAGCGATGCAACACTTGAATGTCATATTTTACATTGTGGCCAATCTTTTCGATGTGCTCTCCTTCAAAAATGGCCTTAAACTCTGCGACGATTGCTTTGGCCTCTTCGTAGGCTTTAGGGGTCGGAACATAAAAGGCCTCTTTGGCTTTATATGAAAATGAAAATCCAACAAGGTCCGCCCTCAAGGAATCAACCCCGGTTGTTTCTGTGTCAAAACAAATACACGATTGTTCTTGCAACAATTCCAACAACTCTGTACGTTCTTGAGGGGTCTGAATTAAATGGTATGATGGTTTTTCACTTTCCAATGTTTTGTATGCTATCCCGTCCTGGTTTGCTTGAGGAAGGGTTAATTTTCCTGCATCAAAGAGACCCAATTGCGCGGTGTTAACAACAACATTTGATGTGGTCGGAGTGGCAGTAATTACTAACTCTTCACCGAGGATTTTTTTAAGTAAGTTCCTAAATTCCAGTGCCGTAAATAACGTGCGTATTGCATCCGCATTCGGCTCACAAATTTCCAGATGTGCTTCGTTAAAAGGAACGGGTAAATCAATGAGTATCGTCGCTAACCTTTTTGAAACAAGGCCTTGTTCCGCAAATTGAATAACATTTTCTTGTTGTTTCCCCTTTAATTCATGGGCATGTTCAATTAGGTTTTCAACGCTACCATATTTAGAAAGCAATACCTTGGCTGTTTTTTCGCCGATCCCTGGTATTCCGGGAATATTATCGGAGGCATCTCCCCACAATCCCAAAAGGTCGATAACTTGAAGGGGGTTTTCTACTTCAAATTTTTCACAAACTTCCCTTACTCCGAGAATCTCCGGTGGATTCCCCCCCCGCCCTGGTTTGTAAATGAACGTGTTTTCACTTACCAGTTGTCCATAATCCTTATCTGGAGTCATCATATACGTGGTGAATCCTCGTGCCTCTGCCATTTTTGCCATGGAACCGATGACATCATCCGCCTCGTGCCCCATCACTTCAACCATTGGAACATTAAACGCGCGAATGATATCTTTAATGGGTTCTATCATCGATCGGATATCTTCGGGCATTTCTTCGCGATGAGCCTTATAGGCCTCAAATTCAGTTTGTCGGTGTTCACTACCGCCTGGAGGATCAAAGACCACCGCAAGGTGCGTTGGTTTTTCCGTTTTAATTACATCGATTAACACGTTGGTAAATCCGAACGCAGCACTTGTGTTTTGCCCTTTTGAATTAACCCTTGGATTTTTTGCAAAGGCAAAATATGCGCGATATATCAACGCATAAGCATCGAGTAAAAAAAGTTTTTTTGGGGAATTTTTACTGAGCACCTATTGATTTTTTGAAAGTTCTACAAAATGATTGAAAAAATACGGAATAGTTTTGATTCCCATGTGAAAATTGAACAAACCATAGTGCTCATTGGGAGAGTGAATGGCATCGCTATCAAGTCCGAAACCCATCAAAATAGTTTTGATCCCTAATTCCTGTTCAAACATGGCTATAATAGGTATGCTCCCTCCGCTTCTAACCGGAATGGCTTCCTTTCCAAAGGTTTCCTTGTATGCTAGGGCTGCAGCGCGATATCCAATAGAATCCAAGGGCGTAACGGCCGCTTGACCACCATGATGGGGTGTTACGTTTACACGCACTCCGGGGGGGGCAATTCGTTCAAAATGGGTTTTAAATAACCGCGTAATTTCTTCCGGATTTTGATTGGGCACCAATCGCATTGAAATCTTAGCAAACGCTTTAGAGGCTATAACCGTTTTTGCGCCTTCCCCAATATACCCCCCCCATATACCATTCACATCCAAGGTGGGACGTATCGCACCCCTTTCTGGAGTTGAATATCCTTTTTCACCATATGTTTCCGAGATGTTTAATGCTTTTTTATAAGCCTCCTCGGAAAAGGGAGCTTGTGCCATGGCATCACGGTCTGGCCTAGAAATCTCCATAACGCTATCATAAAATCCGTCCACGGTAATTTTTCCATTTTCATCGTGCAGGGAAGCAATCATTTCACAAAGGGCATTTATGGGGTTTTTTACACACCCACCATATAATCCTGAATGTAAATCCCGATTCGGGCCGGTAACCTCGACCTCCACATAGCTTAATCCCCTAAGGCCTGTGGTAACCGATGGAACATCATTCGCTAACATGCCCGTATCAGAAACAAGAATGATGTCTGCCGCTAACTTTTCTTTATTTTCTTTCACAAAATAACCTAAATGTTCGCTACCAATCTCCTCTTCCCCTTCAATCATGAGTTTTACATTACACGGGAGCTCTCCGCATGCCATCATCGCCTCAACAGCTTTTACGTGCATATAAAATTGACCTTCGTCGTCGCAGGCGCCCCGCGCAAATATGGCCCCGTCAGGATGAATTTCTGTTGGTTTGATGACGGGCTCGAAAGGAGGACTATGCCAAAGTTCCAAAGGATCTGCGGGCTGCACATCATAATGCCCATAAACCAATATGGTAGGCAAAGTGCTGTCTATAATCTTCTCCCCATAAACAATGGGATGTCCTTTGGTTGGAATGATTGCCACACCCTCAAACCCGGCGTCCGTTAAACAGTTGGCCACAAAGTGTGCACAGCGATCAACGGATTCTTTGTAGGTTGGGTCAGCCGAAACAGAAGGTATCCTTAACAAGGCGAGTAACTCCTCCGTAAACCGAGCTAAATGATTTTCAATATAGGGTTGTGTGGCTATCATTTAAAAAGGATTTGTCGTAATTTTCCGAAATTACTATATTTTTGTGTAATGCTCAAACAACCGACGAGCAACTTTTTAGCCGTATAGTTGGTCTTTGACACGATTAAATTTTGGTTATGCGAATACTTCTTTTACTTTTTACCTACGTTCTTTTCACACCCACCATTTTTGCCCAGCCCATTGCAGTTTCTACCACCCAGACACCACAACAATTGGTGAATAATGTTTTACTAGGTTCGGGTGTCGTGGCTTCGAACATAACCATTAACGGTGTTCCGGGGTTAGCCAATACTCCTTTTGGAAACATTGGTTCTTTTACGAATGCTAATGGAACCTTCCCGATGACTAGCGGTGTGGTATTAACTACAGGGGATGCTATGGGGGCCATGGGGCCAAACATCGGCGCAAGCACAACCAACCCAGGAAATTCTCAATCCGTGTCCTTTGATCCGGAGCTAAACGCCATTTCAAATGGAAACGTAACCAATGGCGTAATTCTCGAATTTGATTTTATCCCCGCAGGAGATACCTTGATTTTTAATTACCTGTTCGGGTCTGACGAATACACTGAATTTTCTCCTTCTAGCTTTAATGATGCCTTTGGAATTTTTCTTTGGGGACCCGGTATTTCCGGCCCTTATCCTTTGGCTGGTTTTCCGAACGGTGGAGATAATATTGCAGTTATCCCTGGAGGAATTCCAGTAACGATTAACAACGTAAACTGGGTCACCAATACCGCCTACTATATTTTTAATGAAGCCGCAACGACCTTGACCTACGGCAATGCCATTGAATATGACGGCACTACCGTTAAACTAACGGCTTCAGCTAGTGTACAATGCAATCAAACCTACCACATTAAATTTGCGATTGCCAACGTGCTCGATCAAGCCTATGATTCGGGGGTGTTTTTAGAGGCTGGTTCCTTCTCGTCTGCGGCCGTAAGCGTTGCCGTTGCTACGGTTTCAGGGGACACCACCATTGTAGAAGGGTGCACCTACGCAGACTTTATTTTTACCCGTCCTGAAAACCAAGCGAACGATACCTTAATTATAAACTATACTATTACCGGTTCGGCCATTGAAGGAACGGATTACAACAATATGACTAATCCTATTGTGTTTTTACCTGGCCAAGATACGGTCATTTTGAACCTAACCCCTATTCAAGATGGCATCAATGAAGGGTTTGAGTCCGTTATTATCTCGGTGTCTATTATAAATCCCTGTGGGGATACCATAACCTCACAAGGTATCATTTACATTGGCGATGGCCCCATTATAAACATTACCGAAACGGATCCTTTGGTGCAGTGCTACCCCGAAGATGTTTTACTTACGGTTTCCGCCTCTGGAGGCTATGCCCCATACAACTATACCTGGTCAACCCTTGGAGGAACCGTTCTGGGATCAAACGACTCCATAACCTTAAACGTAACCCAAAACGGGATAATTAACGTGTTGGTAACGGCGGTCGACCAATGTAATTTTTCGCATACGGATACGGCAACGATTACGGTGAATCAAACCATCGCTATTGATGCTATAAATATGACAGAAGCATCGTGTGTGCCATCGGGATCATTGACTGCTGTTACCTCTGGTACCACAGGAACCGTAACGTATTCTTGGTCCAATGGTCAAGTAGGACAAACCATACAAAACCTACCTGGGGGATGGTATATTTTGACGATTACCGATGATGTGTGTAGCGATACAGATAGCATGTTCGTTGGTACTATTCCATCACCAATTGCCGTATTTAGTGCAAACCCAACGGGCGGATGCTCTCCCTTGAATCTTACCTTGACCAATGGCAGTTCTAACGGTGATTCCTATGCATGGAATTTCGGCAACGGACAAACCGCTACCGTTCAAACCACCGCATCGCAAAACATTCAATACATGGTGCAAGATCCAACAAATTTTACGATTACGTTAGTCGTCTCGCAGGGGCAGAACTGTATCGACTCAACAAGTCTTTTAATTCCTGTTGATGTTTGTGATTGTGCTGATCCAGAAGCGCTTAATTATAATGCTTCGGCGAATGTAAATGTAGTCGAAAACTGTACCTATCCTTTCCCAGAATTAGAAATCCCCAACGTAATTACACCGGACGGAGATCAAACCAACGATGTGTTTTTCTTGGAGTATAAAAACGTGGTGTCCATCGAATTGACCATCTTTAACCGTTGGGGTAGTATCATGTATTTTGGATCCAGTAACGACCTTAGTGTTTCCGAACCGAGTTGGGATGGAAAATTTAACGGTAATGATGCTAGCGAAGGGGTTTACACATATACCTATAAAGCCATTGGTGTATCAGGATCCGAGATTAAAGGTCATGGATTTTTCCACCTTATCCGAGAATAAAAGATGCTCGCCTTAGGGTTGTGGGGTGAGGAAGAAGCCGTTAAATACTTGATCGCGAAGGGCTACACCCTCTTAGAAAGGAATTATCGATTTAAAAAAGTGGAGCTTGATATTATCCTAAAAAAAGACAATATAATCATCGCTGTGGAGGTTAAAACAAGAAGTGAATCAAAGGTTGTTACCCCGTTTTTTTCAATTAATAAAACCAAACAGAGAAATTTAATCTTAGGGATTAACCATTATGTACAACGATTCAAGGAACCCGTTGAAGTCAGAATGGATGCCGTGAGTGTATTAATCGTTGGAGATAAAACGCATATTACCCATGTAAAGGATGCATTTCCTGCATTTTAATGCCACGAATTAAACCTGTATCTTTGTGTTCAAATTCTGCTCGCGATGAACACAAATAAAAAAGCCCCGAAAAAAACAGGAAAACCACCAAAACCTGTAACGACCAAATCGGTTAAACCGCTTATAACAAGTAAATACCCCGTAGGGAAATCAAAAAATTCAAATAACCCATCCCTTACCGAGGAAGAAAAATCCATTTCTGCACGGGATAAACGAAAATACATTGACTTTAAAATTAAAGTTAAAAAGGGTGATCCCCTTCCCAGTTTTAATGATCAAGCCATCCGTTTAAACAAATACCTTTCAAATGCCGGCATCTGCTCCAGACGCGAGGCAGACGTTTTAATTCAAACCGGTGTAATTACAGTGAACGGCAAGGTCGTCACTGAACTTGGATTCAAAATAAGCCTAACGGATGTCATTCAGTACGATGGTGAAACCATCAACGCAGAGAAGAAACGGTATGTTTTACTGAACAAACCAAAAGGTTTTATTACCACGATGGATGATCCTTTAGGACGAAAAACGGTCATGTCTTTGGTTAAATCTGCTTGCAGAGAAAGGGTATATCCTGTCGGTAGGCTGGATCGAGAAACTACAGGGCTCTTACTATTCACAAACGATGGCGATTTGGCAAAAAAATTAACCCATCCCAGGTATCAAGCAAGAAAAATTTACCATGTAGAATTAAACAAACCGTTTAAAACAGAAGATTTCGACACCTTACTTCGAGGCGTTGACCTGGAGGATGGGCGTTCTCGAGCCGATGAAATTTCCTATGTGGAGGGAGGTACATCTAGGGAAGTCGGTATTGAAATTCACTCAGGAAAGAACCGCGTCGTTCGACGAATGTTTGAAGCCCTTGGATATGCCGTGGTGAAGTTGGATCGTGTGGTGTTTGCCGGACTAACCAAAAAAGATTTACCCAGAGGGATGTTCAGACACTTGTCCGAGGATGAGGTGTCTTACTTAAAAATGACCAAACATGTTTAGGGTAGTTTTCACTGCTTTGGTTTTGGTTTGGCTGCTATGCCTTAGCACAACGGGATGTACCCGAAGCCAAGATGAGGAATACAATCCTGACCGAGCCATAGCCAATCGTTTTAAAGGAAACACCTTCTTTAAGCCCTATTTTTATCCGATAAAATCAGTTCCTGTCATCTACATTTATCGCGATGTGGTTAATGGTTTGTTAGAACAATTTCATCGGGTTTATACCCTTACCGATACCCAAGGAGAACACCTTATAGTGGAGCGTTACAACATGAAAGGCAATTTATATGAGGCCTTTAATTTCAATACAGATTCCTTAAACCTAATGGATCATATGATCGTCAATCAAAACCAAGAAAACACCAAGACTACGTTATTCAAAGATGGTTTTTTTCCCGCTAACGCAACGCAAACACCAATATGTAGGAGTCAATGGAAATGGAACGATACCACTACCGTTTTCAGAGAAATTAAACGTACCCTAATGCAGGCCCAAACGTTCTCTGAAGTCCTTGGAAAAAAAACGCGATGTATGCAGTTTGCGGATGATATAATGTACCAATATGTTAACGCAATCACCAAAGAGCGTAAAACATGGGCAGATAAGCAAAAAACGTTATATGCAGAAGGCCTCGGGCTCGTAGAGTGGGAAGGAACCAACAATAAAGTTCACTTCAAATTAGAGCGAATTATTTCCCAAGAAGAATGGATTAACATGTTCAAGCGATGAGAACATTGATGGTATTGCTAGGTTTTTTTTTCGGTGCATCCGTGTTAGGACAATCCACGGTTTTTAATTCTGCCTTCAAAGGAAATTTTTTTATTCAAGCGGGCTCTTCCATGCAGTTTTTTAATCCATCTACCCTCCGATTTACGGGGAATAATTTTGACTTTTCCCTGAACAATGCGAGGTTGACCTCCCTTAATCGACTCGTTGGAGGAGGGGATAAACATGCTATTTTAACTTCTGCCTATAGTCTTGAAGTTGGGCATAACATCAAGCGTGGTGTTATGCTTTCTGCAAACATCGATCAAATGGGATATGGGCTACAAAATCAAACCTTAGAGGTTACGGGGTCCATTGCTCCAGGAATTGACCAACTCAGCGGTCTGCCTGAAACTAGCAACCAGACATTGGTTTCCATGGATTCAATTGGATTTAATGTGGAGATATCACGCTCGAATAGGTTTTCAATAAACCTTAATTTATGTCAAAACCTATACAGAACGACCAAAAGAGGCTTTGTACTAAATGCTGTTTATGGTTTTAGCGCCGGGGTTATACACAGTACATCGACCATTACCTTTGGAAACGCACTACAACCCTCCATTAAAAGCCTGTCCGGGATTTCCGCTTCGGCAAACGCGGGGTTACGGTTTGAATTTCTCAGGCATTTTTACCTGCTTACCCAGCTCAGCGGTGTCCTTTTATCAAACCACAACATTAGACTGGACCTAAGCGATGGATCACAAGCCCTTAAAGGCAATCTGTTATATGGTCAAACCACCGTTTTTATTGGGTCCATCTTTTCGTTGAAGAACCGAAAATCGTGCGACTGTCCTAAGTTTTAAGGCCTTCGATTCGCTCTAAAATCTATTTTGTAATAGAAAATAGGTAAAAATCCAAGCTGCGTTTTCTCAGAAACCGGTTGGTAATTAGGTGAATTTACTACCGTTGGGTCGAGGGAAGGGGCATAAGCCAAGCTTAGTATATTTTTCGTACTGAGGATATTCACCAAGTCGAGTCCAAATTCGTGGGTAATAGCTTTCGCGTTCATTCTCCAAGAAATTTTAAGGTCGAGCCGAAAATAATCCCGGAATTGTAATTCGTTGAATAATGAGTCTCGGTAGATTAGTTCTTTTTCG
>JBJTWF010000056.1:0-14472 GCA_046081565.1 Flavobacteriales bacterium
AGCGCAGTCCGGTAGCGTACACGTCTGGGGGGCGTGTGGTCGCAGGTTCGAATCCTGTCATCCCGACTAAACCCACCAAACCCATTGCACAGCAATGGGTTTTCTTTTGAAATAACCCGTCAAAAACTTGTTTTTGTAAGGGGTATGCACAAAAGAAAATCAGGCAAAGCCTAGGTTTGGTGGGGGCTATCCAATGCGCTGTACAGCGCATTTCAAATGCTAATAAAAGCAGGAAGCATGAAGCTAAGCTATTTGCCTTTCGCGTTACAATTAGGATTCAAGCCTTTCACAAAATACTCGATCATCTGTAAAGACTCCGCTAATTCAGAACCCTCAAATCCTGTGATGTTCGTGTAATTAATGCTTTGTATGTAGGCCTCCAGGAATTTATTCGCAAGGGGCATATAGGACCAATGCCACGGTTCTTCGTTATACCCCGTTCGGTTTGATACCTTTTTATTCGAGTAAACTTGACAGAAGCCAAAGTCTCCCGCATGGCTATCAAGCCATTCATACACCGCTTTTCCTTTTCCTTCTTCAAAATACGCTTCCTCTACAGAATTAATATCGATGTCGGTACCCCAGTGATGACGGGAAGTACTGGGCATGGAACTAAAAGCTAAAATCTCAAGTGCCTTTTTACGTGGGTCCTCTTCTGGGTTATTCATCCATTTTTTTTCCCAAATTCTCCGTTGTTCATTGAAATTTCGAGTGCCCGAAACTACGATTAAATCAATACCATCCTTTTGCGCCGCCTCGGCCATTTTTTCAAAGGCAGCATTAGCCTCTCGTTGTAAATAAATGTCTTTATCGGACCACTTCGAATCCATTAAAACAAAATCGTTATGATCGCTATATTCAAATTTACCTAAAAGGAATTCTCGGGAGATATTTGAAGAAACCGAAGGGTGTTTTTCCTCTGATTGCTTTGTGGCTTTGGAGCGGTTAGTCGACTCCGAATCGGTGTTTTGACATGCGAACAAAGCCCATCCCAAAAAGAAAAATAGTATAAGCGATTTTAATGACATGAGGCATCTATTCCATTAACGTAATCATCTATAGCTCTCAATTTCGGAGCAAGGTACGCTCCCGTAAATCCTTTAATTTCTTTGTAGGTAATTAATTCTTTATATTGCTTTAAATAGGTTTTGGCGATTGGCAAGTAGGACCAGTGCCACTTCTCCATTTCGTAGCCCGTACGTTTGGTGGTCACCTTGTCGGTATATACCTGGCAGAATCCAAATCGTGCGGCATTTTTCTTTAACCACTCGTATTCTTTAAGCCCTTTGCCCGAGGTAAAATAATTATTATCCAAACTGTTAATGTCGATGTCGGTTCCCCAATGGTGCCTTGAGGTCGTGGGCATGGAACTAAAACGCAAAATGGTTTTAGCGGCAGACAGGCTGTCCATGGATGCAATGTACTTCACCCATTTGCCGTCCCAAATGCCTTTTTGCTCTGAGAAATTTCTAGTCCCAGAAATGATAATCAACGTAACGCCATCCTTTTTTGCCGCCTCGTGCATTTCTTTGAATTTCTGGTAGGTTTCTTTTTGTAAGTACATCGGCTTTGAGCAGTATTTACTTTCTACCGCAATGAATTTTGGATCCAAACGGTAATTAAACTTACCAAGTAACTGAATGACTAAAAGGGAATCACTTGGATGGTGGTTCGTTGCAATGGATTGGGCCGTAAAACCTTCATCTACCTTCACCATATTTGATAATACATTCCTTTTTTTCGGGTGCACATGGCTTTTTGGAGGGTCTTGTTTTTTGTTCGTTACGCTCAGGGTTGTATAGCCAAGCATTACTACACATAAGGAAATCAGAAGTAAAAGAATTATTTTTTTCATTACCCTTTACTGACAAACTTACCAAAAACCCATCCCGTTACTCCGGTGGCCGTTGAAATTTTATACCATATATCACCAGAAATAAACTCAAGTTGCGAGGCACTTAATTGCGCATATCCTGTTTTTCCTGTTCTGTCATCCTCGTACGAGATGTTATACATGTTGCCATCAAATCGTTCAATTACGATCGCTTTACCCTTGTTTAAGGTAAAGAGCAGGCCCCCTGTGTAGGAGTTGTAAAAATTGGTTGAGGAACGTAAAATGGCTTCATTTTGATTGCCATCCGGTGTAAATTCATCCAATATCGTCACGATTTGGCCTTGCTTTAATACCCCTTTCCTATTCGATTGAATAGAATGATCACTTCTGACCAAAACGTTGTTTCCCGTTATTTTTGCTTGGTTGACATTGGTCTTCACCGCATCCCTGTTGGGTGCTGTTTTGTCGATAGGAGTATTTTCATCTGAGGTTTTTTCCTTCATTAAAGCAAGTTTTTCGCGCTCAAACTTCAATTTTTCTTGTTCTAATTTTAGTTTCTCCATTTCAATGTTTCCATTCGAACATCTTACAAAAACAAGAAGTAAACTAAGGATAATGATGGGCTTACACATGGTGAATAAAAATGAATAGTTCTACCTATAATAATAATACAAAACCAATACTAAATATAAGGAATCAAGCGGTACCTACGGATAAAAGGCCTATCGGTCTCCTTCTTCACAATCCCCAATGTAATCTCCATATACCCAACCCGACATTCCATTCGATCGGCGAACCCGACACCAATTGCTATCGTTACTCCATCGAATAACTTCAACGCTTTCATAATATCTAAACGTTCCCAATATCCTTCCTTGCAAGGAAGGCGTTTCTCTCATTCGTACATTCGTGCCCGTGATATAACAATAACTTAAGGTGTTTTTGGTAACCGGAGCTATGGCTTGATGCGCTGAGGATGGTAAGGAGGTATTCCCTTGAGTAACAGCCAAAGGTGAAAAAAGGGTAAGAAATAATATAGTATGCATAGGTTTTCGTTTTGTACAAATATAAGATAGATCCCCTTCACCTACAAATAGGGTTTATTCGGCAGCATTTAAAACCTACACTCCAAACCAAATTCAACGGGTAGGTTACCTACAACCCTGTTATTTTGAAGGTAATCCTTATGAACCTTACGTTAGTTTCTAATCAACCGAATGGAACAACCGCCTTGAGCATTGCCAACGTATCGGTATAGTGAGGTTGGTCCATAATCTAAATAATAGCGAACAGGGAAACCCGGCACCGCCTCTGATGCGCTCCACCACCCACCATAATATCCGAGAAACAAAAACCATCCCATGCTGTTTCGGTCTCCCCCCGGTAATCCATAAAACTTAGCTTGATTGTTCCCATTCCCTTGATTACTCCAACCTTCGGTTGCTTTCATTTTTATGCCCGCAATGGAGTCGCCTCCTAAGGTTGCCATGAGATCCCCCCAGTCTTGATCGGTAGGAATCCGGAATCCCTTTGGAGCCAATCCTCTTGGATCAATTACCGCGAACCAGTTGTATAATCTCCCATATTTTTGTCCATTCGAGGGATTGTTCTCAAAATAACACCAAGCAGGTTGACCCTTTGTATTGGCTTCCATCCATTGCTCTTGCGTTTTTGCTTCTCCAATGAAATCTCCATTTAGAAACCGCTCGACATCTAAATTAGTGGTTGACCAAACTTGGTTTCCTATGGTAACCGTTTCCAAACTTTTTCCATCTCTTGGATCTACTACCGTTTCTTGTTGTGACCATAGTGCGCACTTCTGGTTCACAAAAACCAAAAGAAAGCAGATTGTTTTGAGTCGAATTAAGAACATGTACAGAACAAAAAAGGTAATTACCATTAAAACCCAAGGCATACAAAGGTAAAATAATTCCAAAGCAAGCCCTCGGGATGGGTACAGTACTTACCTCGAACAATATGAGTCGAGGAGCAGGGCATTCATCGAGCAAAGCAGATTTTACTAATTTCGTAGGGCGTTCTACCCCCTATGAAGACAATTGTTCCTAACCATACCCTATGCGGGTTGTAAGCATTAAACACGGAAAAAAACAGTTGCCCCCGCTTGTGGCTGCGTTTCTACAGCGATGTGAGCGGGATGATCGTTTGCAATTAATTCAATTGGAAAGTCAATTTCCACAACATGCCATTGAACTGGCTAAGAATTTTTGTGCCCAAGCGGATGTTTTCATCGTTATTGGCGGGGATGGTACCTTAAATGAAGTGGTCAATGGAATGGTGTTGGTATCCGAGAAAACCCCGAGAATTCTACTATTTCGTGCCGGTACTGGAAATGATTTCTCACGATATTTTAAACCGATTTCCTTGGAGCAATCTCCGAAAGACGTGTTGTCAATGCCCACTACAGAAGTTCCCCTGGGTCAAGTTCAAACCGAAAAAGAATTACGTTACTTTATCAATGTGGCCGACGTCGGTTTTGGAGGAAACGTTGTTCAAACCCTTGAGCGTGCTAGGAAAATCCTAGGACCCAAAATTTCCTATTTCTACGCCATTCTTTGGACCTTTATTCGCTTTCGAAAAAAAGGTATGGCCTTGAACGAAGGGGTTGAAAATACTCCTTTTTTCATGATTGCAGTCTGTTTAGGCTCCACCTTCGGGGATGGAATGGTGATTGCTCCGGGAAAATCAAGATGGGACTCCCATTTTCAAATCGTTCAATTGAGGCGAATCAGGGTATGGCATTATTTATTCTATCTCGGGAAATTAAGAAAGGGGAAAAGGATTTCTCACCCAGAGATTGAATACCATGATGCTTCCTCCCTCCATATCGATGGGTTGGGATCTGAATTGGATGCCGAAATTGACGGAGAACCATTGCGCGCTAAAACCTTTCACTTCACGATGGCTGAAACCAAACTAAGGTTCTTAAACCAACGCAAAAATTAAAACGTAACCTATTATGATTTCAAGTTTATCCACAGTGGGCGTTCAATAAGTATGTCTATGTGATTTGCCAACAAACACTAACTTTCTTACTTTCGCGAACAGTTTATGGAAGAAAATCCCAATTCGCGTTTAGCCATAATTAAGGCCGCTTGTATCATCGGAATACCTATCCTGTTACTTTTCGCATACAACTACAGTGGTACAAGCTTTACAATCCAATTCAAGAAGGCGTACCCCATGGAAAACGGTCAATTGGTTGCCATCAAAAAACGGGGGGCCAACCCAATAACCAATCCTAAGACGGTAAAAAGAAAAAAGCAGACTAATGGTTTAAGCTCCGCTGAAGCCATAAAAAGAAGCCTGGAGGTTACGGATCAAACGGCCCCTGACATCAAACCAATTTTTGCTACCGATAAACAAGACACTACCGGCGAACGGGTATTACTCATAGGAGATTCAGAGGCTGGAGGATTACGCTATCCCTTGAATGATTATTGTGCCAAAAATGGTCATCGATTCGTGGCTTCGTTGGAATGGAACTCCAGTACAATATTCAATTATGGGTACTCTAATAAAGTGGAACTATTGATAGAAGAGTTTCAACCAACCTTCGTGATTTTTGTGGTTGGACTCAATGAATTATACGCTACGGACCTTACGGCAAGAGAAAAGGCCGCTCAAAAATTTCGTGATAAACTTGGGGACATCCCCTTTTTATGGGTAGGCCCAGCCAATTTTGATGAGGATAATGGGATCAATGATGTCTTTAAAAAAGTAGCCGGTGAAGATCGATTTTTTATGTCAAAGGAACTGGTTTTGCCCCGTGGACCGGATAAGCGTCACCCGTCCGTGAAAGGATATAAATTATGGATGACAAGCATTGCTAATTTTATGCAAACGAATCCCATTTATCCCTTTAAGTTTGACCCGCCGGATAAAACAAATGTTCCTATGAGAGGAAAGGTGATGGGTGCAAATGCTGCAAAAGATAGGGGGTACTAACTATGACAACTGTATTACATCGTATTTCAGAAGGCTTGGATTTCAACCGCATTTTAACGGATATTAAACCCTTCTTTACCTATGATTTGAAAAGCCCATGGTTTTTTACTGAATTTGGCTTTCTCCTGACGCTTTCGTTGTTTCTTATTGGTTATGCCTTTTTCAAACCGAAAAGCCAATGGAAACTTATATACCTCATTCTTTTTAGTTTATTTTTTTACTACAAATCCAGCGGGCCATTGCTTGTGCTTTTTATGGGCGTAATCCTAATCGATTACCTCCTTGCGTTAGCCTTAGACTCCTTGGAGGGAGGCAGAAAAAAACTCTTACTCGTTTTCTCTGTTTTATACAGCCTTTCCTTTTTGCTTTATTTCAAGTATTATGATTTTGTCATTGCTAACCTCAACCAGTATTTTAAAACGAATTTCTCGGAACAAAACCTCTTCCTCCCCATCGGTATCTCCTTCTATACCTTTCAATCCTTGAGTTATCTTATTGATGTATACCGCAAAGAAATACCGCCTTCAAAAAACTTTTTGGATTATGGATTTTACATGACCTTTTTTCCTCATTTGGTTGCAGGCCCCATTGTTCGAGCGAGGGACTTCTTACCTCAGATAAGCAATCCTCTGCCTTTCACCAATGACGTTTCTAAGGAGGCCATTTTACGAATCACTGCAGGGTTATTAAAAAAATTACTCATTGCCGATTACCTAGCGAAATACGTGGATATGGTTTACCAACTTCCGGCTGGTTTTAGTGGCTTTGAGCATGCCTTAGCCATGTATGCCTATTCCTTTCAAATATATTTTGATTTTTCAGGATACTCAGATATTGCCATTGGAATTGCCCTCATCCTAGGGTATCGATTGAAGGAGAATTTCAATAATCCGTATTTAGCACCGAACATTACTTCCTTTTGGCGAAGATGGCACATTTCACTGAGTCTATGGTTGAGGGACTACATCTACATTCCCTTGGGGGGTAATCGAAGAGGAGTGTTTTTAACCTATGTGTTTCTATTAACAACCATGCTTATCGGTGGATTTTGGCATGGAGCCGATTGGAGGTTTGTCTTTTGGGGATTTGCCCATGGCATGCTGTTAATTGTGCATAAATTACTCTCTCCGAAGGAACCCAACACACGCTGGTGGTTGCGGGGATTGGGTATTGTATTTACCTTTCACTGCGTTGGACTGTTGTGGATCTTCTTTCGTGCCGAAAGCATAAACGTAGCGTTTGATTCCATTAAATTGCTTACGATGCACAATAACCTCGCTGAATTGGGTGCTTTTTGGTCCGCCAGACCTGAAATTATACTCTTATTGCTTTGTTCTGCCTTAATTGTATTCTTACCTGCTGCTTGGAAGCAATCTTTAATTAATCATGTACTTTCTTTACCTTTATACTTATGGCCCCTTATTTTCCTACTTGCCCTACAACTAATTATACAATTTCAAGACAACGCTATAAAGCCCTTTATTTATTTTCAATTTTAATCGCGTTATCCCTTACGTCGATCAGTTATTGTCAAACCGATTCTTGTAAATATTCGTTTACCTCCTTGGTAGGCACTTCATACCTTACTAAATATATTAGTACTAAAACGGTGAACGGTACTACCCCTTTTCGGGTGATTCATTTTGGTGATAGCCATATTCAAGGAGATCGAATTAGCGGAGAATTACGAAATACCTTTCAAAAAATTGGCGGAAATGGGGGCATGGGGATTATCTTCCCCTATTCGCTCTGTGGTTCTTCTGGTCCGCTAGGTACGGAAAATTCTGTTTCTGGAAGTTCTTCCTATTCCACCATCGTAAAAAATCCAAAAGCACAAGGATTAGGCGTTATGGGATATGAGCTAACCCTAGCCAAAAATGCAAAATTAACGATGAAGTTCAACGAGAAATTCAAAGGCGTTCCAACGCGAACTATAGCCCTTTGGATACAAACTACGTCAGACACGAGCATGGCGGTTTCTATGGACTCAACCTGGACTTTTTTACGCCGAGACAGCCTTAATGAAAACGTATATTGTTATTACTTTGAATCCTTGGAAACACCCAACAAAGTTGATTTCAAAGCGAATACTTCTCTTTCTTTTTGGGGGTTAGAATTTCAATCGAAGCAAGGAGTAACCTACCAACAAAATGGAGTCATTGGAGCGCAATTCAGCCACCTCATTGCCCAAGAAAAAGCAGTGCTTACCCAACTAAAATACTTGAAACCCGATTTACTGGTGTTTTCCTTTGGAACCAATGAAGCCTATTCCGATTTAGATACGATGCGTTATGAAAGGATGGTTAGCGGATTTATCGCAAAACTCATGGTGCTTTTTCCAAATACCGGAATCCTCATCAGTAATGCTCCAGATACGCGCAGTGCTGGTAAAACACCTAAAAACCAACGCTCCGTGAACCGTACGTTATACCGCATTACCCAATCCCTTGGTATATCCTATTATGATCTCAATTCGGCCATGGGCGGCTGGGGTTCGCTATACAGTTGGCAGAAAAAAGGACGCGTTTATGGCGATCTCCTACATTTCAACACAGAAGGAGCTACCCTACTCGGAAAGCTTATTTCGCAAGCCGTAGTCGAAGGAACACTTTTAAACACAGCAGTAAACCAATCCCTGCGCGACGAAATTTTTCAAGCCCTCTGCGTTCGTCCTGAACCAATAAAACCACCCAAACCCATCGATACGCTTCCCACCAAAATTGACACGAACCTCACCCAAGTTTCTCCTGCTCCACAACCTAAACCCATCGTTACAAAACCGCAACCTAAACCCATACCTGTTCCCATACCGAAACCTCCTGTTGCGCTTAAACCAACCCCTAAACCCAATAAACCCAATCCAAAGGAAACACCGAAACCTAAAAGTCCTCAGAAACCGGTTCCCGGAAGTCGTATATATGTGGTTAAAAAAGGCGATACCTTATCGGAGGTAGCGGAAAAAACAGGGGCCTCCATGACAGAACTCCGACGATTAAATGGGATTAAATCCGACAACATTATCCGAATTGGACAAAAATTAAAATACTAAAGTCCGTTTTTCAAAATAACCCCATATACTGTTTCTGTCCACTGATTTGCATCTGCGGCATAACCGGTAGCTGCAATTTTTCGCAACCAGAGCTTTGGATCTTTGGATGAGAGCATGGTGGGATAAAACTTTTTGGAAGCAATTAAATTACAAAACCCAAGATATGAGTCGCGAATGGTGGGAAAATACCGATATCGGCTTTTATATTGCGTTAAGGTATACTGGCAGTCACCAACGATGCCAAAATGATTGTGTAAGTTCTTGGCTACTCCACTTGTCCCTCCTCCTGATTCGATATAGGCTACGGCCAGAATTACGGAACTGGGTATATGGTAAATACCCGATAGGCTATCTGCTAAAGGTTTAAATTTTTTAAAATAAGATGGTGGTTGTGCCATTGCGCTAAAAGCCAAACCTAACAGCAGGGAAGTTAGTAAAAAGGTTCTTTTCATCGTCCAACGTTTTACACAACAAAGATAGAGATAGTTTAACAAGGAACATCTATTGAAAAGAAACATCCTCATAACCGAAAAGAATCCTTTAAATACCCTTTCATTGAACAGAATGAATCCTTTTGGGTTTATCTTTGAATCATGAGTAGCTTAACCTCCTGGATAGCAGCAAGCCGGCCCCGAACACTACCCCTTTCCCTATCAGGAATTATCGTGGGGATTTCCCTCCAAATTAACGAGGTAAAACCCTACCCATGGGTGGCTTTAGGTTGTCTTTTTACTACCGTGTTTTTTCAAATACTTTCGAATTTCGCCAACGATTACGGCGATGGAATTAAAGGAACCGATAATGCGGATCGAATTGGTCCTACAAGGGCCATTCAATCGGGAAGTATTTCGGTAAGTGGCATGAAGAAAGCGATCATCATACTTAGTTTTTTTTCCGCTTTGAGTGCAATATCAACGGTTTTTTTAGCGAGCCCTATGCTTGGAACAACTCAAATAATCAGCTATGGAATATTAGCCGTTCTTTGCATTTTAGCAGCCATCCTTTACACCGTAGGAAGGAGCGCATACGGATACCGCGGACTGGGCGATTTGATGGTCTTTTTGTTTTTTGGGTTGGTAGCCGTTCTTGGCACCATGAACTTATATCCTCGAGCGTTTTGGTTTGAGGGTAGCCTTGGCGCCCTTTCGATTGGCTGCTGGAGTGTCCTCGTACTAAACCTTAACAACCTAAGGGATGTTGCCAATGATCGAAAGGCGAATAAAAATACCCTTGTGGTACAGTTTGGTGTAACATGGGGAAGATTGTACCACCATGTACTTTTGGTTACTGGAATTATCAGTTGGTGTGTGCTATTGATGTGTTTGGCAATTGAAACCAAGCGATGTTCGCCTCTCATCGCTATCTTACCTTCCTTATTGTTGATTAAACATCTTATACGGTTTAGAAACATAGCCGTTGAATCCCAATATGACCCCGAACTTAAGAAAGTTGCTATTGCCACCTTTCTGCATGCTATAGCCCTATTGCTATCCTGTTTTTTACCTTTTTAACCCCACTTTCTAAGGAGAAGATCACCAATAATTACGTACTTTTGTCTCACAAAATTGAATAAATGAAAATTCTTGTCTGTATCAGTAAAGCTCCGGACACAACGTCAAAAATTGCTTTCACCAATAACAACACCTCGTTTGATGAAAATGGAGTTCAATTCATTGTAAACCCATACGACGAATGGTATGCCCTTGTCAGAGCATTGGAAATCAAGGAAACGCAAGGTGCTGAGGTAACTATTATCACGGTTGGACCATCTAGCGACGAAGCTATTATGCGGAAAGCACTTGCCATCGGAGCAGATAATGCAATTCGTATTGATGCGGAACCATCGGACGCTTACTTTGTGGCGCAACAATTAGCTGAACATGCCAAATCCATGGCCTATGATTTAATTCTTACGGGAAAAGAAACGATCAACTTCAACGGCTCACAAATCGGAGGAATGCTTGCTGAGTGTCTTGAAGTTCCCTATGTATCCGTGGCTTCCAAACTCGCCGTAGAAGGACCCCATTTGCGCGTAGAACGAGAAATTACAGGAGGAATAGAAGTATTACAAGTTAGCCTACCCGCAGTGGTATCGTGCGCGAAGGGAATGGCAGAACAGCGTATACCGAATATGCGTGGTATTATGGCTGCTAGAACCAAACCCCTCGAAGTAAAACCAGCTCATCCCGTTAATACCCTTACCCATTTTAGCGCTTATGCAAGTCCACAGGAAAAATCAGCGGTAAAAATCATCGATGCGAACGAGCTAGATACCCTCGTCTCCCTTTTACACAATGAAGCAAAAGTAATTTAATATGGCCACTTTAGTTTACCTACATACGACAGAAACTTTAGGAAAGGGTTCGTTAGAACTCGTAACCTACGCCCGTAAAATAGATCAAGACGTTACGGTTTTAGTGACGGGAGACGCCCCAAACGAAGCCCTTGAAACGTTAGGAACCTATGGCGCGAAAGAAGTGCTTGTGAACCGTGCGCTCTCTGTAAGCAATAACCAAGAAGTATGTGCTTGGCTTGCACAACAGTCTACAGGATTTAATACCCTTGTTTTTTCTCATGACTTTAACGGTCGATCCATAGCGCCTCGGCTTTCGGTTAGGCTAAAAGCTGGATTAATATCGGGAGCCGTTAGTCTTCCTGAGGCTAATGGTTCAATTAAAGTAAATGTCTTTTCAGGTAAAGCGTTTGGATACGTTGCCTGCCTTTCAGAAACACGGATTATTTCATTACTTCCCAACAGCATTGCTCCTGAGGCTTTCGGTGGAACATGTTCCATTAGGGAAATAAATGAAAAACCCGAAACGAAAGGTTCCATTACCGTCCTAGAAGTAAAAAAACCCGAAGGAGCCATTCCACTTCCTGAGGCTGAATTGGTGGTTTCAGCAGGTAGAGGGTTGAAAGGTCCCGAAAATTGGGGAATGGTAGAAGACCTTGCCCATGCGCTAGGAGCAGCCACTGCTTGTTCACGTCCTGTAGCAGATATTGGATGGCGTCCCCATCACGAGCACGTTGGTCAAACAGGCGTTGCCATACGACCAAACCTATACATCGCCATTGGAATTTCGGGAGCCATTCAACACTTAGCAGGGGTTAATGGCTCGAAAGTAATTGTGGTAATAAACACCGATGCCGAAGCTCCGTTTTTCAAAGCGGCAGATTATGGAATCATCGGAGACGCCTTTGAGGTGATTCCAAAATTAACGGAAGCGGTAAAAAAATTCAAAGCACAAGCCTAGCATTTTATGCAAAAAATAAAATTGGAAGTCAATAACATTGAATATAGTCAAACCCATTCTGGGTCCTATGTTCTTACGTTAGCGGAAACCAACGGTGTCCGGAATTTACCTATTGTTATAGGAAGTTTTGAGGCCCAAGCCATTGCCGTTGAATTAGAAAAAATGGTTCCGAATAGACCCTTGACCCACGACCTTTTTAAATCGAGCCTAAACGCATTCAAGATTACGGTACTTGAAGTTATGATTCACCAATTTAAAGAAGGTATCTTTTATGCAAATATCGTTTGTGAACAAGAAAACCAAAGGGTTGAAATCGATGCTCGATCTTCCGATGCCGTTGCCATTGCCCTTCGTTTTAACGCACCCATTTTCACCAACGACCAAGTCATGGATGAAGTTAGCAATAGCCATGAGCGCACGGAGCGCATGGATTTAGAGGATGAGTTTTCCAATGAAGAGGATGAAGACATCGCGGAGGAACATTCGTTTGATTCCGAGGCCTTGGATACCTTGGAGAAGCAACTGGAAGAGGCGTTGGAAAATGAAGACTATGAACTAGCTTCCAAAATACGCGATGAAATAAACAAGCGAAAAAAATAGTATCTTCAAGCCATGGAACACCATGGCTTAACCAAAGAACATCACCAAATTAAGGTACAACTAACCCTCCTAAGCTTTCTGCAATACTTTGTGTGGGGAGCCTGGTTAATTCCATTTAGTAATTTTTGGTTTTCACATGGAAGTTTATGGACATCTACTCAATTTGGTAATGTATTTGCTACTATGGGTATTGCTTCAATTTTTATGCCCACCCTTATGGGAATTGTTGCCGATAGATGGATCAATGCGGAAAGACTTTATGGTGTATTACATGTTTTCTACGGAATCAGTTTGTTTTTTTTAGCACAATCATCAAATCCTAACAGTTTTTATTGGTTAATGTTACTATCAATGCTATTCTATATGCCAACAATTGCGCTTTCTAATGCAATTTCTTACACCATTTTGAAAAATTATCAAATTGATGAGATTAAGAGTTTTCCGGCAATAAGGGTTTGGGGAACTATTGGATTCATTGTCGCAATGTGGGTAACAAATTTAACAGGAAATAAAGCCTCAGAAAACCAATTTTATATAGGCGGTGTCATTGCCATCCTTCTTGGAATTTATGCGTTTTTTCTCCCGAAATGTGCTCCAAAATTAAATAATAAAGGAAATACCAATTGGTTAAATGCATTAGGATTGAACGCATTTGTTTTGTTTAAAGATAAAAAAATGTTGCTCTTTTTCTTGTTTTCATTATTATTGGGAGCTTCTTTACAATTAACAAATGCATATGGTGATGTTTTTATAGATGAATTTAAGCGCTTTCCAAAGTATGCGGATTCTTTCGCCGTTAAATATTCAACTATAATATTATCTATTTCACAAATTTCAGAAACACTCTTTATTCTTGCGATACCATTTTTTCTCAAAAAATTTGGAATTAAAAACGTAATGTTAATGAGCATGATAGCTTGGGTCTTTAGGTTTGGGCTGTTAGCATTTAGTAACCCGAATCCTTTGGATGGCCTTTGGCTAATAATTCTCTCATGTATAATTTACGGTATGGCCTTTGATTTTTTCAATATTTCGGGTTCTCTATTTGTAAATTCTTCGGTATCGTCGGACAAACGCTCCTCGGCCCAAGGCTTATTTATGATGATGACCAACGGGTTTGGAGCTGTCATAGGAAGTACAATTGCAGGCTATGTAATTGATAAGTATTATACGCTCCGATTTGAAAATATAAACTTATTAAGTAAATATTTACAAACTGATTCAAAGAATCAAAATCTTGTCCAATATTTAAATGGAGAAAAAATAGAAGTCAATCAATTTGGGGTATTATCAAAAAGTATAGAAATTAAAGATTGGCCAAACATCTGGCTTACGTTTGCGGGTTATGCACTGGTAGTAGCAATTCTATTCGCGGTATTATTTAAGCATAAACATAACCCCGATGAAATCGGAGAAATTTCACACTAAATATCTAGTTTGTAAACGTTTTGCAAGCTTGAATTATCCGTTAGGGTAACTTCTAAATCTTTGATTAACGGTTAGCAGCTACCGAAGGTGGCGATTTCGAAGCACTACAGTGTCAACCAAGCTCAAAATAAATAATTAGTGCCGACAACACACCGGTTAAAAAATCAGTGACCGGAACCATAACTGCTGTATAAAGCATCATTGAAAACTCAAATTTTCCGAGATGCTTTATTTCTTTAATCTCTGCGGGTTTTATCATATTGTTTGCTACCCATACTAATATACCGCCAATACAAGCCATAGGAACTAACTCTAAATATTGAGCCAAATAATATGCCATT
>JBJTWF010000057.1:0-8181 GCA_046081565.1 Flavobacteriales bacterium
CCCGTAAGTTTGGTCCGGTAAACCCATAGGCCAAGGCGCGATCTGCGGAAATGGAGCCGGCATGACGCGTACGATCCATAAAAATTCGATTGCGCTCCAACATTCCATTCCATTCCTCAAAGGCCTTGGGGAAGGTTTTTAAAAAGGATTTAAGTTTTTCATGAAAAATAGGGGTGAAGTCCTTTTCAAAACCTCCAATTCTACCAATATTCGTGGTTAACCGTGCACCGCACATTTCCTCGTACAATTCATAGATTTTTTCTCGTTCCGAGAAAGGATAAAAGAAGCTGGTTAATGCTCCAGTATCTACACCAATGATAGAATTACATATTAAATGATCGGCAATGCGCGCTAATTCCATGATGATAACCCTCATGTAATCTACCCTCTTGGGGATATCGGCTTTGATCAACTTTTCAACCGTCATATGCCAACCCAAGTTGTTTATCGGTGAAGAACAATAGTTTAATCGATCCGTAATGGGGGTGACTTGATTGTAGGGTCTGCGCTCTGCCAGTTTTTCGAAGGCTCGGTGTATGTATCCTACCGTTTGTTCAGACGTCAAAATCTTTTCCCCGTCGACCGTTAAGATGTTTTGAAAAATTCCATGCGTAGCCGGGTGGGTAGGACCAAAATTGATGGTAGCAATATCTCCATCGATGGTTTCTTTTGATAAAACCTGCCCGTTTGAAAGTCGAATTAACGTATCATTGTGTTCCATTTCTCCGTGCATTAACGTCCAAAAAATCGATCATCTTTATCCTCCCGTGTTCCATCCTCTAAGGCATATTGTTTCAACATCGGATGGTAATCCATTTCGTCCATGTTCAATATCCTCGTTAAATTTGGATGATTTTCAAAGCGTACCCCGAAAAAATCAAAGGTTTCTCGCTCCATCCAATTCGCACCATCGAAAAGTCCACAAAGGCTTTCTATGCTCGGGTTTTCCATGGGTAAAAACGCTTTAATTCTCAATCGAACGGCATGCTTCCAGCTGTGTAAATGATACACCACACACAGTGCACGTTGCGGATCTTCTGGATAGTGAACAGCACCAATTAGCGTTAAAAAATTGAACGAAAGCGCTTCATCCTCTTTGAGCGTTTTAACCGTAGGAAAAATATTTTTTGACTCAATTTCTATAATCAAGGCATCATACTGCTCCTCAACGTTTAGGATGTCGCCCCCTAAAACCGATTTTAACCCTTCTAACAGTTCATTATTTGTCATCGCCAGCATTGGTTACTTCAATTTCATAATTTCCTAGGAGGTGACGGTATTCTTCGCTGTACCTACGCCGCATGGATTCGTGACGCACCAATTTGTGAATGTTCATCACCCCATCAATGATTTGCTCAGGGCGAGGAGGACAACCAGGGACATAGACATCAACAGGAATAATACGGTCAATGCCTTGCAATACACTGTACGTATCAAAAATTCCTCCTGAGGAAGCACAAGCTCCCACCGATAAAACCCACTTTGGTTCGGCCATTTGTTCGTAAACCTTTTTCAGTACGGGGCCTAATTTTTTAGAGATAGTACCAGCCACGATGAGCAGGTCTGACTGGCGTGGGGTAAAACTCATTCGTTCCATACCAAACCGAGATAAATCGTACATGGATCCCATGGTAGCCATAAACTCAATGCCGCAACAGGAAGTTGCAAAAGGAAGCGGCCAAACTGAATTGGCACGAGCTAAACCAACGGCTTGTTCCAACGTAGTGAGCTGATATCCCTCACCGTTAATCACTTGTAAATCTTCTATTTTTCCCATTCCAAGGCTCCTTTTTTGAGAACGTATAAAAATCCAATTAAGAAAAAGGCAACGAACATCACAACGGCTAATAGGCCTTGAAGTTGAAGTTCGTTGAAATTCACCGCATACGGATAAAAGAAGATGACTTCAACATCAAACAATACAAACAGAATGGCGGTCATGAAGTAGCGAATGGATACCGGAAAACGGGCATTACCTTGTGCTGGAATCCCACATTCAAAATTTTCTTCTTTGCGATCGGTTTTAACCCTTGGCGTCAAGAGGTGCGTTACCACTAAGGTAAATACCACAAAGCCCGCCGCAACAGCAACTTGCATTAATAGCGGAATATAATTGATATTGGATTCTTCTGGAGTCATCGTTCTTTCTGTTGATTCTCGCTGGCAAATTTACTTTTTACTTTGGAATGGGAGAACACAAAAAGGAGAAATTCTTAATTTATTCTCAAAACTTGGCATATAACCTTAATTAGTGTTGGCTTGCCAAATACCGTTCGGCATCCAAAGCCGCCATACACCCTGTTCCCGCTGCCGTAATGGCTTGCCGGTAATTCTTATCAGCAGCATCTCCAGCTACAAATACACCCTCAACATTGGTTCGCGTGGTTCCTGGTTGAGCATAATGGATGTAACCGGTTTCATCCATAGCAATATATGGCTTGAAGACATCCGTGTTCGGGTTGTGTCCTATAGCTACAAAAAATCCGGTACATTGAATAATCTGCGTTTCATTGGTGACCGTATTTTTCACCCTCACCCCATTAACCAGTTGCCCGTTACCCAATACTTCTTCCGTTTCTGTATTGTATAAAATCGTAATGTTCTCCGTGTTTTTTACGCGTTCAGCCATAATTTTAGAAGCACGGAATTCACCCTTACGAACCAACATGGTCACTTTGGTACATAATTTAGATAAGTAATGCGCTTCTTCGCAAGCCGAATCACCCGCTCCAACAATGACGGTTTCTTTTCCTCGATAGAAAAATCCATCGCAAACCGCACATGCTGAAACGCCTCCACCGCTCTGAAGGTACTTTTGCTCGCTTTCTAATCCAAGGTATTTTGCAGAAGCACCCGTAGCTATAATTACCGTTTGGGCATGAATTTCAGAACCATCATCAGACCAACAGCGATGTATAGGTCCGGTGAAATCCACTTTTTCAATAAATCCCGGACGGATGTCAGCATCAAAACGAAGCGCTTGCTCTTTTAATTGAATCATCATTTCAGGACCCGTTACCCCTTGTGGATAGCCAGGAAAATTCTCTACCTCATTGGTTGTAGTTAATTGACCTCCCGGTTGTAATCCTTCGAACATGAGTGGTTTCATGTCCGCTCTAGCTGCGTAAATTGCTGCGGTATATCCCGCAGGTCCGGATCCGATAATAAGACAAGGTGTGTTGATGATCATAGCGTCAATTTAGAGGGCAAAAATACGGTTTTTGTACGCATTTGGTAATGAAAAATATCAATATTTCCATTGAATGGCTCTATAGGTGAAGCAGGCAAGCATAGGATGCTTTGCCATTAAAGCAATATTCCTCCTTTGAAGGGTAAGACGTGTTGTTTTTTTCCTCTCATTATGGTCCATGGCTTATTATAATCAAAGGCAATCTGATAATGTTCCATGGGAGTACGTAGGTGGATATTTCTGAATTCTCGTTTAAATGTTAGGGACTCAATGGCGATCGTTTCTCCCGTGGAAAGAGCAACATAGGTCACCCGTTGCACGGGAAAGACTTTTTGGTAGTCGTCCAGTACGTTTCGCATGCGCGTGAGCTGTTTAAGGGTATCCTCTCCCGTAGGAAAGATGACAATGGCATGGGATTTTTGTTTGATTAAGGTAATGGGAACGTCACTTTTCAATAACATCACATGGCTGGAAGTCACGTTTTCCATACGCTGAAAAACGAGGTTCAGGCATACCAAACTGATGGGAACAAAACGAAATCCTCGAAACCGATGTCCATGAAGCATGAAAAGTATGGAGAGTAAAAGAAAAAAGAGTAATGCCAAGGAAAATTGAAAACCATTTTCTACCGATCCTGGAAAATTCGCAATCCCATGTAAGCCTTGGTGTAAGGCGTATAATATGGCATTAAATAACTCTCCGACCCATTCGCCAATCGTGGGGATAAACGTAAGGAATAAGTAGATAAAACCGACATACATCGCCAGGGCTGAAACTACGACTACCAATAGGTTAGCGACTAAAAAATAATTTGGAAACGTATGAAACGTATACAAAATGATGGGTAGGGTGAATAATTGAGCTGCGATGGCAACGGCCGTAGCCTCCCAGAAAAAGACCGTTAAACGGTGTGAAGGTTTGAGCAGCCTTGTAATGGTTTTTTGATAGTTTAAAATACCGAAAACGGCGAGAAAAGAAAGCTGAAAACCAAGGTCATATAGACAGTTACCATCGAAGGCTATCATGATCATGGCACAGCATAGCAGGACGTGATTGTCGGATGACTTTCTACCGATGAAAACTCCAATCTGTACCAAGGAAAACATTATTACTGATCGTAAAACACTGGGTGAGAGACCGGTTAAAAAAGCATATAACCACAAAACGAGCATAGCGATTATCAAGGCATTCGTTTTGGAAATCCAAGGACTTAAAAAACTAAACGAAAACAGGAGTAGTTGCGCAAATAAGGCGATGTGCATCCCGGAAACCGCCAAGACATGTATTGCCCCAGTGACCGAAAAATCTTTTTTTATCGCAGGGCTTATGTTACTTGCATCGCCAAGCAATAGCGCTTGTGCCAAGGGAATGGCCTCTCCGTTAAGGTTTTTTGCCAATCCATCGGATAGCTTTTTTCGTACATCGGCTATTCTATCAAGCCATCCTTTTTTTTGTCCTATGGCCAGAAAATCCGCTCCGAGGTAGGCGCTGTAAAAAATATGCCTAGTCTGATAAAATAATGCGGCATCAAAGGCTCCTGGATTGGTATTGCTTTCAATTCGTGTGGGTGCAACCGTGGTAAAAATTAGGGTGCCGTTGGTAAGCGTTGAAGCGGAATGCAGGCGACAATTGACCAAAATTCCTGTAGGGATCAACGAATTGTTTTGAATGTCATACCATTCGGCGGTAGAGGAAACCTGAGCATTGTTTTTATAGGCAAGGTTTCCCAACCTCAAGGCATATCCTTGTCTTTTGGGTAGGATGGGTATGGTGTCTTTTTGTAGGGTAGCCAATGCATAAAGACAGATGCCCCCGCAAACCAGTAAAGCATAGTACCATTCTAAGGTTAAAAACAGTAAACTCGAAATTATTCCTATAAATAGAAAAATCGGAAAAATTCCACTGGGTAGGAAACTGGGTTTTGGTAGTACATGACCAATCACAAAACAAACCATGAGCATTACCAGCATAGTACTTGGTTTGAGGCTAGGAGACAATCGAACGGTAAGCAAGAAGAAAATTAAACGTAAAATTTCCCGTCGATAAGTTGAATTTTTTGTGTTAACTGTAAGCTCCTTAGTATAAAGGTGAGGTCATCTTTTGGAACAGGGATCCGCTCCAAGAGTTCGATGAAACTCAAGGGAATTTGAAGGGCTGATAGGATAAAGGCTTCCATTTCATTCATGTTCATGCCTTCTCGTTTGCAGTTGTCGCATTGACCGCAAGGCTCACCGTTTTGACCAAAATACGATAGGATAAAGCGAGCACGACAACCCTCATGGTTCAAGTACGAAAAAACAGCATGCAACTTTCGTTGGGTATTATCCTTTCTTTTTTGATACGATTCAAACGATAATTCAAAATAATCATCAGGTCTTCTTTCTTGGAGAAAAGTGATGGCAGGTAAATGTCGCTCCTCCTGGTAGTCAATCACCCCGTTGCTCACTACATAGGTTAATAGGGAGTCAAATGACGAAAGGCTTACCTTTAATTGTTGTTGTATTTTCTTAGGATTCCATTCAATGAATTGATTCTCCCTTCCCTCTGCCATTTTGGAAAAAAGATGCAACAAGGGATGGGTGTGGGGGTTTTTGATTTGAAAATTATACAACGCAATACCATCTAAGAGCAGTTGGAATTTCGCTGGATGGTAGGTTGCCTCATCAAAGATGAGGTTACCATTCAACTCAAGAATTTTAAGGCAATGGTAAATGGTAACCTGAGAACATCCTGTTATTTCACACAGCTTTTTGAAGTCTAAGGAATACGTTTCGTCTTTTCCCGATCCCATAGCAATTCGATGGAGGTTTTGAAGCGCAAAAAAACAGGTTTTTATATCCTCCATGGGCGGAAATTTCAACTCCAAGGATTTTTGTAATTCCATGGTTTCATTCCCCTCAAGGAAAGCGATGGAACGCGATGCCTTAAGGTCTCGTCCGGCTCGTCCGGCCTCTTGAACGAAAGCTTCAAGGGTATTCGGAAAATCATAGTGTAAAACATAGCGAACATCGGGCTTGTCTATTCCCATCCCAAAGGCATTCGTGGCAACCATTACCGCACTTGAACCCTTCATCCATCGTTCAAGCGAAGCGCTTCTTTGTTCCGCTGTCATTCCTCCGTGATAAATGCTCGCTGAGATTTTGTTGGACGTTAATACCATGGCAAGATCCTTTACGGCTTTTCGTGTTCCACAGTATACAATACCACTCATCGATTCCTTTCCTGAACAGTACGAGACTATGCTCGCCAATTTATTTGGCGTTTGAATGAGTTCATAACTTAGGTTTTCACGATAAAAACTGCTTTCGTGAACTTTCGGATGCTTTAATTCAAGTTGTTCTATGATGTCTTCCTTTACCTCTGGGGTTGCCGTTGCTGTTAAAGCAACCACAGGTAATTCAGGTCTGATTTCTCGAATGGATTTGATGTTGCGATACGATGGTCGAAAATCATGACCCCATTCTGAAATACAGTGCGCCTCGTCAATTACCAATAAGCGCACAGGCATTTGCTTTATTCGCTCCCTAAAAAGGGAAGTTTGAATTCGCTCTGGAGAAAGGTATAAAAATTCATAGGCTCCTAAGGCAGCATTATTTAATAACACATCAATTTCACGATAACGGCTCGAGCTGGTAATGGCACAGGCCTTAATTCCTTTGTTTTTTAAGTTTTTTACTTGATCTTCCATCAAGGAAATCAGCGGAGAAATCACCAAGGTTAGCCCTCCTTTGTATAGCCCCGGAACTTGAAAACAAATGGATTTTCCTCCTCCAGTGGGCAATAAAGCAAGGACGTCATTTCCCTGAATAACATCCTGAATAATCGGGATTTGATTAGGTCTAAAGCTGGAAAATCCCCAGAATTTTTCTAAGATTTTGGTAATATCTTCAGCCATGCGCTCCATAGACGGGTAAATGTACTATTTATTACCCGAGCCTTTTATATTTGTTGGTAAGATTGTTAATTCGCAGTATATTCGCGTTCAAATGAACGTAAATGACGCTGTCAGATTTCCCCATTAAAATCGATAAATCTTCGTCCTCGGACCTTCAGTCGTTGGATTGGGAGAATTTGCCTTTCGGCAAACAATTTACGGATCATATGTTTATGATGGATTATAACCATGGAGCGTGGTCTAATCCTAGAATAATTCCGTTTCAAAATGTTCCAATGCACCCTGCGATGTCTGCCATTCATTATGGTCAATCCATTTTTGAAGGGTTAAAGGCGTATCGTCAACACGATGGCACCTTGAGCATTTTCCGGCCTGATATGAACGCAAAACGCTTCAATGAATCGGCCAAAAGAATGTGTATGCCTGAAATTCCAGAGGATTGGTTTATAGAGGCCATTCGCTCCCTGGTGAAGACGGATGGCGATTGGGTTCCAAATAAAAAGGGGCATGCTTTGTATATCCGCCCGTTCATGTTTGCCACGGATGCTTGGGTTGGAATAAAACCTTCTGAGACCTATTCGTTCATGATTATTTTATCCCCAGTAGGGAATTATTACTCAGAACCGGTTAGGGTTAAAATTGAGCCTTATTTCACAAGGGCTGCCAAGGGTGGGGTTGGTCGAGCAAAAGCTGCAGGTAACTATGGAGCAAGCATGTATCCCGCAAAATTTGCCCAAGATAATGGTTTCCATCAGTTGGTTTGGACCGATGCGAAGGAACACAAGTATATTGAGGAATCAGGTACGATGAATATTGTTTTTCAAATCAATAATACCTTAATCTCACCATCAGAAGACGACGACACCATCCTACGAGGAATCACTAAACGTTCTATTTTATCCCTAGCGGCTGAATGGGGAATTCCCGTCGAAGAGCGCAAGGTTTCGGTTGAAGAAATTCTGACGGCGTTGAGGTCAGGAACGTTGGAGGATGCGTTCGGAGCTGGAACAGCTGCTACCCTCGCACACATTGCAGTAATTGGTTATGAAGACGAAATATTTACCCTTCCTTCCTTGGAATCAAGGACCCTCTCCAT
>JBJTWF010000058.1:0-11549 GCA_046081565.1 Flavobacteriales bacterium
GTTAGTTTTACCGCAGAATCAATGAGCATTGGACCATTTCGTTTGTGCAAGTAGGCTTGACAATGAACTTGGTTGCATAGGTTATACCCCTCTTTCTTATGCTTGTTCCAATTTTTAAGCGCAAAGGTCCTGCTAATAATGGATTGAACCTTATAATATTCTAAACCTTGCCCTATTCCAGACTCCGATTCAACAACTCCTTCTAGATAGTCATCCATAGATAAACTATTCCAGACCATTAGCCCTTTACCATTATCTCTAATGCTGAAATCACCCTCAAATGCTTTAGCTTTCACGCTTGGGTTTATGCCACTAAAGTCTATATATTTATCCCGTTGAGCCCCTTCCAGCCGAATAGAACCTACTCCTTCATATCGAATTCCCTTAAAAATGATATCCATTTTCTGTTTAGGGGCGCGTGAAATTTCACAGGTACTAAAATGGTCTAAAACCCCGATAACCGTCGTATCTATTTTCAACAAATAGTTGCCGGTAGCATTGGCAAATTTAATGCGACTGAAGTTCGATTTTGGAGATATTCCAATGGTTATGGTTTGGGTAAATCCAATTTCAACGAAAAAAATTAAAATAACTAGGGCTAAAATACTTGACCTGGGCATGGTATCCTTTTACCGCTGTTCAAGAAGAAAGGTTTCATTCATAGAAAAGGCTATCTTCTCACTAGGTCCCTTTTCGCCAAGTTGTACGATCAATGATTCATAGGCTTTAAGCATTTCTTCACGCGCAGCATTGTTGTACAACAATGCTGTCATGCTTTTCGCAAGGGCTTTCGGATTACAATCATCTTGAATTAGCTCGTCCACGACCTTTCGATTTAAAATAAGGTTAACCAATGAAATATAGCGCACCTTAATAATTCGCTTTGCTATAGCATAGGATAAGGGACTACTCTTGTAACAAACTACTTGAGGGACTTTGAACAAAGCCGTTTCCAATGTTGCTGTTCCTGAGGTTACGAAGGCTGCGTGTGCAATACGAAGTAATTCATACGTCTGATTAACCCGTAAATGAGCCATGCCATTCGTTATGCTTTCATATGCCTCCAGAGGTATGTAAGGAGAACAAGCGACAACAATTTCAAAATCCTTGAAGTTTTTAGTCGCTTCCAACATCACGGGTAATTTTCGTTTGATTTCTTGAATTCTACTTCCCGGCAGTAAGGCTAAAACTGGTTTTTCAAAAATTAACGTTTCCTTTTCAGAAAGGGTGAATCGATGGATTTCATCCAACAAAGGATGACCAAAATAATACACAATTAAATTATTTTGTTTGAAATATGCTTTTTCAAAAGGTAATACGCAGTACAGCGCATTGACATAGGATTTAATTGCTTTAATTCTACCTTTTTTCCATGCCCAAACCTGTGGCGAAATATAATATACAACCTTAAACCCTCGCGTTGATGCCCACTTGGCCATTCTAAGGTTAAATCCCGGAAAATCAATTAAAAGAAGTACATCAGGATTATGTTCAAGGATTTGTTGTTTACACGTGCGAAAATTCTTCGCAATGCTACGTATGTTCATTAACACCTCCCAGAAGCCCATAAAAGAAAGCGTTTTAACATGCTTTAGCAAATTAAACCGCTCTTTCAATAAGCGTTCTCCTCCCCACCCTACGAAATCAACATCGGGGTTTATTTTTAACCATTCATGAATCAAATTAGCTGCGTGCAAATCCCCAGAGGCCTCACCACAAATAATGAAAACCTTCGCTTTTTTCATTTAATGAAATTCACATAAAGGGCGAAAGGTACCATCAGAAACGTAGAAAAAATAATACCTCTGGCAATTGAATAGTTTTCTCTATTTAAAAACATGTAAAACCAAATCAAATTGGGAATACATCCTAACGAAAGGTATTTACTTGTATAATGAGAATTATGGGTAAACATGTACCATCCCGAAGATATACTCGTACCGTTATAAAATGAAAGTAAGAATAAAACCAAGGGAAGAAAGAGAAATGGAGTGAGTAAGCCGATGGTTAATCCCAAAATGTGTTGTTTGTTTACGTTCATAAATTCCATGCCTTTAATTGATGTTGTACCGCATAGTTCGTCAAATCGAAAGTTGTGGGAACGATACTAATGTACCGCTTACTTAGCGCAAAGATATCCGATTCCTCATCATTACTCGTCTCGGAAAAATCGCCAGTCAACCAAAAATAGGGTCGACCAAATTGATCTAAACGCTTATCGAATCGATCTTCCCAAAAGGCATGTGCTTGATGACAGATTTTAATCCCTTGAATGTCCTCCTTGACCACATTAGGTATATTTACGTTTAGACAGGTGTTTTCAGGCAATCCTTCCGAGAGCACTTTTAATATAATTTGACCAACCCAGGGCTCGTATTGCATGAAATCCGCATCACTGTCATAGCTCGCTAACGAAAAACCAATGGATGGAACCCCTTCCATTGAACCTTCAATGGCGGCAGACATGGTTCCTGAATACAGAACGTTACTTGATGAATTTTCACCATGATTGATCCCCGAGAGAATCAAATGTGGTTTTTGTTTTAGCACTTCATAAATGGCGAGCTTAACACAATCTACTGGAGTACCTGAAGAGGTGTATGATGCGATGCCTTCAAACCCATCAACTTGCTGAAGCCGTATGGGATGGTTCAACGTAATGGCGTGACCCATACCGCTTTGAGGTTTTTCAGGTGCCACCACAACTACACGGCCTAGCTTCTGTGCTATTTGAACCAAAGATTTTATCCCTTTAGCATGAATACTATCATCATTAGTAATTAAAATGAGCTTTTGTTCTTGGGACATGAAACAAAAATAGTGATTATATGATGTCCTTGATTACTTTTGCAAGAGGTAGTCCTATGCAATTATTACTCAACCATCAAAAAATCGGGTTCTGTCATGCCCCCGTTTGTGCACAACGTAAAGAAAAATCAGACCGTTCAGAATTGGTAAGTCAATTATCCTTTGGAGAAACCTTCGAAGTTATTAGCCACGATGGACATTGGATTGAAATAAGCACGTTTAACGATGGTTATCAAGGATTTGTGGATCGGCGTCACCTGTGTGGGATTTCTGAAAAAGAATTAATTCGGTGGCACGATGAACGATTGCTTGTGACCCAGTTTAGTTCAGCCATCCGTTCTGCACTGGGGGTTCAACATATCCCTGGGGGATCCTATATAGGAAGTTCCAAGGAATTTACCATTGGACCTTACGCTTTCGAAAACTTAGATTATAATGCTTCCAACGCTTTTCATTATTCAGACCTAATCAATATTCCCTACCTATGGGGGGGGAAGACAACCTTTGGATTTGATTGTTCTGGATTGACTCAATTTTATTTTAAAACGAAAGGGATAAACCTTGGTAGAGATGCCTCTGAACAACAAATACAAGGAAGAGAAGTATTGATTGACGAACTTCAATTTGAAGACCTGTTGTTTTTTCAAAACGAAGCCCATTGTATAAACCATGTTGGGATTTATACTCAGGAAGGAGAAATCCTACATTGCTCCGGAAGGATTCGAAAAGACGCTTTAGTAAATGGGAATATTTTTAACCATGAACTCAAGGAAATAACCCATTGGTTTCATTCTGCAAAAAGAATTATATGATAACATTATTTTTGACCTTTGCTAATAACGAAGTTTTATGAAATTTTTAGTAACAGGGGGAGCTGGTTTTATCGGTAGTCATTTGGTTCACCGATTGGTTGATTTAGGTCATGAAATACGTGTTTTAGACAATGAACTCAGGGGTAATAAAATACCCCTTAAAGTATTGAATAAAATTGAATTCATCCGCGGAGATGTTAGGGACGAAAACGTGGTTGATGCGGCCGTAATCGGGGTAGACATTATTTTCCACTTTGCCGCAGTGCTAGGCGTTGATGTGGTAGCCGACTTCCCAGTTGAAACCATGGATGTAGAGGTTATCGGAACTCGAAATATTGTAAAAGCTGCACGAAAACATAAAACAAAAAAGATCTTTTATGCCTCTACAAGTGGGATATACAGTCACTCAGCCATTGTTCACACCGCCCTTTCTGAGGAAGTTATTGTTGATCCAAGAACGTCGTATGCCATGGCTAAAAGATACAATGAAATTTACTTGGCAAGCCATCATGAGGAGACGGGACTAGCCTGCATCGCCCTTAGGTTTTTTAATGTTTATGGGGAACGACAGGACAATAGAATGGTGATTCCGCGTTTTTTTGAACAAGCGAAGGAGGGAAAAGACTTAACTGTATTTGGAAGCGGATTACAAACACGGGATTTTACCTATATCGTTGATGTAATTGATGCATGTATTGCGCTTCTTTCGATAGAGGGATTTCACATCGTAAATATCGCGAATGAAAAAGAATGGCCCATTGGAGCGTTAGCTCAAAAAATTACCGACATAACCGGTTCGTCTTCAAAAATTGTATTTTTAGACGCCCCCAAAAAACGCTACGACTATGAGGTTGAGCGAAGGATTGGGAGTTCTGAAAAATTATTTAACTTAACGGGGTTAAAGCCCCAAACTGATTTGGAAGTTGGACTGAAACAACTTAATAAATTATTTCAAACTGAAACACATGGACAAGGAAATATTTGACTTGATTAACGCAGAAAAACAACGTCAAACCATCGGGATTGAGCTCATTGCAAGCGAAAACTATGTCAGCGATGCCGTAATGGAATCCATGGGAAGTATTTTAACCAATAAATATGCTGAAGGGTTACCCGGAAAAAGGTATTACGGTGGATGCGAAGTAGTTGACCAGATAGAACAATTAGCCATTGATCGCTTGTGCAAGCTATTTAATGCCTCATGGGCCAATGTCCAGCCTCATTCAGGAGCCCAAGCGAATGCAGCTGTTTTCTTAGCCTGTTTGAAACCTGGAGATAAAATCTTAGGATTTGATTTATCGCATGGCGGACACCTTACCCACGGTTCTCCCGTTAATTTTTCAGGAAAATTATATGAACCCCATTTTTATGGTGTTTCTGAATCTTCTGGACTCATAGATTATGAGGCGTTAGAGCAAACAGCCCTAACCCAAAAACCAAAGATGATCATTTGCGGCGCTTCCGCCTATTCAAGGGATTGGGATTACGCACGGATTCGTGCGATTGCTGACTCCATTGGCGCCCTCGTTTTGGCGGATATATCCCATCCTGCGGGACTCATTGCTGCAGGATTACTCAACGACCCTTTAGAACATTGTCATATTGTTACATCGACAACGCATAAAACATTACGCGGTCCGAGAGGAGGCATCATCATGATGAGAAAGAACTTTGACAACCCTTTTGGATATAAATGGAACAATGGTAATTTAAAATCAATGGCCTCCCTGTTGGATGCTGCGGTTTTTCCTGGAATCCAAGGCGGCCCACTAGAACACGTTATCGCTGCAAAAGCGGTAGCTTTCGGAGAGGCATTGAACCCAAGCTTTAAGGACTATATGAAACTCGTAAAGGAAAATGCAAAGGTCATGTCCGTTACGTTAATGAATAAAGGATATCATATTGTATCAGGTGGCACTGAAAACCATAGCATGTTGATTGATCTTAGGAATAAAGGTATAACAGGAAAGGAGGCAGAATTAGCCCTTGGAAAAACGCATATTACGGTTAACAAAAACATGGTACCTTTCGACAGCGAATCACCCTTTATCACTTCAGGTATTCGTATAGGAACGCCAGCGATTACGTCTAGAGGCGTTAAAGGGGATGATATTCTTACCATTGTAGCATTAATCGATGAGACCCTTCAACATTACAATAATGATTCGCATTTGGAAGAAATAAAACGTCACGTTGAGCAATTGATGGGCGATAAGCCACTGTTTGCTTGGTAATGCGATTTGCATCAAAACGAGATTGGAACTTTCCCGTGATTTGGGGCTGTGTCTTTATCGTATACGCGATTGTTGGATTGTTTTTATACTATTTAGAAGGCGAAACCGAAGGTCTTCTGTACTTATTTTATGTTTGGTTGTTTATGGGCGTTCTATTCGTTTTTTTGTTAAAAACAACCTACTACACGCTGGAAGATCAGGAATTAATTTGCCATACCATGGGTTTTAAAAAACGTATTCCTTATGACAGTATTAAAAAAGTAGCCCCACAAAAAGGCATTTATGTAGGATTAAAAATAAACACCTCATGGCGTGGGTTGGTTATTTCCTATAAAAAATGGAGTGAAATTTTAATTTCTCCAGCAGATGAGGAGGGCTTTACGAGTGCTTTAAAGGCTAGGTGTCCGAACCTAACGGTTTAAATCCGTTCTTAGAAATATTCTTGATTTCTTTACCAATCCCAACGATGGAGACCATGTTGAGAGGAAATTCTAACAAAACGTGGGTAAAACTCAAAAAGAAAAGAACACTTAGACCGAGACTGTAGTCATACAGATAAAATCCACATGCGGCCAACCACAACATAATAACTGCTATAAAACGGACCTTCGGCACTTTGTGCCAACGAATAACTTCGGTTTTACTAAACCAGTTGAGGTAGTGATAGAGGTACGCGAATGCAATGAAACGCATGAGCATAATACCGAATGGTGAAAAGAATACAATGTTCCAAAAATAATCCTTTGGATTTACGGGGATAGCCTTTCTAACGACTAAGGTTTGACCAAAACGCTCATCATTTGGCTGGTAAAAAACAAAGGGTTCATTGCCTTTGCGCGTTAAAGAGTCATTTAACCTCTTTTTCTCCAAAGGGCTAAAGCCAGCGTTTACATTTTTTGAATTTACAATAGAATCCAGAAACTGTTTATTTGTTAATTTGGGTTCCTCTAGAATACCAAAGTGATCCATAATGTCTACGTTGGTATTGAAAAACCCTTGCCCTTTAGCATAGTAGGCATTTTTACCATACGACGAAACCCAGGTTTCTTTTGGATTAACGGGTAAAACAAACACGAGAATAAGCGGAATAATCACTACCGAAACTACGGATAGCAACCCCGATTTACTTCGCGTTTTAAGGGCACCATATAGCATAAACAACCCCGTGAAAAGATAAACATGAATTAGGGTTGGGACAAGAGAGGTGAGGGCAAAAACGGTCGTGCTGGCTTGATTCTCTTCGGCATTTTCTGGGCTTAGCCAACCGGAGACAAAAATAAATATGAACAAACAGCTTACAATCTTTACAAAGATGTTTTTCACCAAGGCAAAAAGCATCCCGGAAAACAAAGCAAAGACAAGCAATTTACTGGAAAGTTGCATTTCGGAAAAATAAGTGTACAGCTCCCATTTATAACCAAAATCTTGAGCAAAGGCTGCGGTAGAAAGCAAGACACCAATAACAAGCAAGACTAAGAAATCGTATTTTCCTTTGGTAAAGTACTGGCGATCATGCAACCAACTTATTTCCGTAAGATAATGCAGAGGGCCCAGAAAAGCATAGGCTAGCAAAAACGTTTCGAACGGAGCAAAAAAAGCAAAAACTGCCGTTGCAAACATCAGACCGATGTTTACATAATTAATCTTATCATCTTTTAGCATGGACATTCGAAATATTTTTTCAAATATATCGATATTCCGCGATTATTCATTCGCTTTTTCAAAGCCCAATTTCAGCGCATTTTTCTTCAAACTATTCGAAACAGCGGTACCAAAATCATCTTGTTTGGCTGGGTTATTTTTTGCTTGGTTTTGTAGGTAGTCTAACCGTTGACGGCTCAGTTTATTAATTTCCTCTTGAATCATCGCTCTTTCCGATGCTTTAGCTTTAATGAGTTGTTTTATTTCTTCCTCCGTTTTACCCTTCAATTCGTCGCTCAATTGCTCTTGAGTTAATTTTTCTAACATGGTGGAATCCATGGCTACGGCATCTACTAAATCCCAATCCCCATTGCGGTAATTAGCGCTGGCTTTTGCATTGATTCGCTCCACCATCACCGATTCACTCATGGCACCCGCATTATCATCTTCTCGTGCTTGCTTGCTTTTTCGAAGACGGCCTTCGCTCCCATAGGAAATATAGGTTCCGTTCAGTTTATAATTATAAGTTTGAATTAAAGAATCGAAGGGAGTGGAAATATACTGAACGGTTTGATCGCTGTTAATGTTGAAAAAATCGCCGCCTGAACAGGTTGCTCCGTCTTGCCAAAACGTTTTAACCCCTTCATCGTAAGCCCCGCAAAAAATGGTGCTGATGATTACCCCTTTGGACTTTGCTAGAGCGCAGGCCTCTTTGTACGATACTGGACCCTGATTAAAAGGTTCGTTACCAGCAATGTAGATAATCTTCAAGTCTTTTGGGTCGTTTGACCAAGATAAATCCTTCAACGAGGTTTGAATAACCGCACCACAAAACTCATCCCCTCCGTTGGTGGTCAGTCCAAATAATTTTTCGGAGACTAAATCCAGATCACGCGTAAATTTCAATTGTTGGCGGACATAATTTTCTTTGATGCTTAAGGATTGATTTCCATAGTCATACATCGCAATTTCAAGTTCAGGAATTTCATTATTATATCGAAGTTTTGAAACTTCATTAACGATGGACCAAATTTTAGATTTAGCTTGCCCTAAAAGCCCATCCATGCTATTCGATGTGTCAAATAAGATCACCAATTGAACTTTACGTTTTTGGGATTGAGCGATAAAAGGTTGGGCAAAAAAATGCAGTGAAAAAATAAGATAAATATATTTCATGGGATTAAATTTTGCCCATGGTACAGGTGTTAAATAAAAAGGTTCAGTGCTTACAAAAGTAATTAATCGCAAGCCGATAACTATCTAATCCAAAACCTACAATCAAACCCTTACAGACCGGGGTTAGCATGGAAGTATGACGAAAAGACTCCCGAGCCGCAACATTAGAAATGTGCACTTCAATAACGGGAATTGATAAAGCTGCGATGCAGTCCCGCAATGCAACACTGGTGTGGGTGTATCCTCCGGCATTCAAAACAATACCATCTCCAGAAAAACCTTGTAGGTAATTGATCAATTCTCCTTCTACATTGGACTGAAAATACAACAATTCCGCGGTAAAAAGGCCTTGCAGCTCCTCGAAATAGTTTTCCATAGAAAGGTTGCCATATACACTCTGCTCACGTTGTCCTAGCAAGTTAAGATTGGGACCGTTAACAATGGTTAATTTCATTCATCAAAGGTACGTCAAAAGCAATAATCCTCAAAAATTTCTATATTCGTGGAAAAATAAGACCGTTTGAAAAGAATATTATTATTGGCTTGTATTTCTTGCTCATTGCTTACTAGAGCTCAATACCAAATAGACTGCAAGGTAACCGTTGGAGATCAGGAAATTAGATACCGATCCGCTATTGCTGAAAAGGCGTCTAAAACCACCTTCAACATGGAAGGTATGGAAATGATTATGCTTAACTTGTTGGATAACGGTACTTACACCCTCATGCCGCAACAGAACATGGCGATTAAAATGAAACAAGAAATGTTTGACACCCTGGAAGTTTGCAATTGCACTTTTGTAAAAACGGGCAATAAGAAAACCCTTCTTGGTTATCCTTGTGACGAATACCTTCAAAAATGCACCAGTGCCAAAGGTAACTCAGAAGTCAAAGCATGGTACACGAGCGATTTAAAATTCAACCCCTTATTGATCACTCCTTTACGTCAATACGTTTCCTCCTCAGCTTCACGCCCTTCAGGATTTCCCCTTTTGCATGAAGGAACATTGTCGGATGGAACAAAGGTCAAATTTGAAGTAAATTCCATCCTTAAAACGGATGTAAAACCCTCCGAAATGTCGATTCCTGAGGGCTATATGATCATGGAATATTAAGCCAAATTAAGTGCATTGGAATTTACTCCACAAGCAATTTATTGCCTATCTGCGTATTGAAAAAGGACTAGCGGAGAACACCTGTTTAGCCTACCAGCAGGATTTACAAAAGCTCATGGACTTTTGCCTTGCACGTCAATTGGCGGTAGAATCGGTAACCTATGAACACCTTAAGGAATTGGTTTCCATTTTTTATGATCTTGGGCTGAGCGCAAGGAGCCAAGCACGCATCATTTCAGGTATTAAACAGTTCTTTGGTTTTCTGCTTGCAGAACAAGTGATAACCAACGACCCAAGCGAACTTTTAGAACAACCCAAGCTGGGAAGAAAACTTCCCGAAGTCCTGGACATCGAAGAAATCGATGCCTTGATTTCGGCGGTGGATGTTAGCAAGGCAGAAGGTCACCGCAACAGAGCAATACTGGAAACGCTTTACAGTTCGGGTATTCGCGTAAGCGAACTGGTTAACTTGAAACTTTCCGATTTATTTTTTGAAGAAGGCTATATTCGCGTCATTGGAAAAGGGAACAAAGAAAGGCTGGTCCCCGTCAGCGAGAAAGTAGAAAAAGAACTGTCTTTTTACCTAGACCATCAGCGCAAGCACATGAACATTCTCAAAGGGGATGAGAACATTGTGTTTTTGAACCGTCGTGGCCAACGGTTAACTCGAGTTATGATCTTTACCATCATTCGACAATTAGCACAAGCCATTGGACTCAAGAAAAGTATTTCTCCGCATACCTTTCGACATTCTTTCGCGACCCACCTGCTTGAAGGAGGCGCCAACTTACGTGCCATCCAAGAAATGTTGGGACATGAATCCATAACGACAACAGAAATTTACACCCACATGGACCAGCGCTTTTTACGAGATGCCATCCTCACCTACCATCCTCGAAACAATCAATAGGCAAGAAGTTCTTGAATGGCGATTTCAAATCGTTTGATAGGTAGGTATTGTTCTTCCAGTATAGCGGAAAAAGGAACCGGCGTGTCCAAAGATCCAACCCTTTTAACAGGAGCATCAAGGTATTCAAAACAATGTTCGTTAATAAGCGCCGCAATTTCTCCACCGATGCCCCCAAAAAGAGAATCTTCATGAAGTACTAGCGCTTTTCCTGTTTTATTAACCGAAGTAAAAACAGTTGCTGTATCCAACGGTAACAGGGTTCGTAAGTCGATGATTTCCAGGTCGAGCAACAACCTTTCCTTCAGTTCTGTAGCCCAATGAACGCCAGCACCGTAGGTAACTACGCTTGCCGAATCTCCCGAGGATACAACGGCTGCCTTTCCGATTTCCAATTGATAATAAGCAGAAGGAACATCGCCTTTAACGCTACGATAAAGGGCTTTATGCTCGAAAAACAACACGGGATTAGGATCCTCAATAGCTGCGTTGAGCAAACCTTTTGCATCATAAGGATTCGATGGGTAAACGACTTTAGTCCGATCAACCCAGACGCTCTCGTAAATATTAGTCTTTTTCCGACTATCACAAAATGCGGTAGAGGCTTTCACTAAAGCGTAGCCCTTTTGTCCCAAGGTTCGAGTAGAGCTTTCAACTAGTTCCAACCGTTCGCTACAGCCAATGCCGATTGCCATTGCCGTTAGTATATTTTCCAGATGCGTTACAGAAGAACGATACAGCCAGCAGATGTCTTCGCCAATCCCTGCAAAGCTACAAATAATTTGAGCTTCAACAATCGACGGTCTTTCAGCAGAATCAATCTCCATCAAACCATCCTCTAGGTCATCATCTGACTG
>JBJTWF010000059.1:0-6110 GCA_046081565.1 Flavobacteriales bacterium
TTAAATACCGGATTGCTCGGTAACATTGCTGAAGTACCTGGCCCCACGGGAATCAAGGCATCCGGTTGTTGGAATCCATTGCACATGCGCACATTCGTGTAGCCTATGGGCGTATTCACATAAATAAATGGCTCACCCAGGGTATACGACATAATGTAGTTGGTGCCAAACATCGTGGGGGTTAAGTTCTTCGCTATTCTTCCTGCGCTTGCCATTACGCGGCGTTTGTCGGTTTGGGCGTTCAGGGTAAACACCGAAATCGTGAGGAGGAGTATAAAAATTGATTTCATGAAGAATGGTAGTGTGCTATGGTTTTTTAGCTGGTATTGTTTCTCTATTTAACAAAAATATGAAATAATTACAAAAACGTATAATACAGGTTTATAATAATACACCATATTGATTTTTCGCATTCCTTTCCATTTCTTTCTTTTTGTGATTTTTAAAAATGGAATAATTGCCCAGAGGGATGCTTGGTTTAATTGGTATTTGAAATAGGGTTAGGCGGCATGCTCTTTAGGCATGTTTGTTCAGACGCCTCATTTTATATCGCTTGAATCTGCGGGTTACCTTTTGCCAAAACGAAAGGCTTCGGTCAATGGATTGTTCCTCAAAAGGTCTTTTCTTACGAAGTACGAACCATTGATATTCATCGTGATGCCAAAGGCCATATTTTTCATAATGCATGAGCTCTAACTTGGCACGATCCAGTTGCTCGATGAGAGGGGCAAAGGGCACGGGTTGATCTATAATCTGAAGGGAGTCTGCTTCCAATGCAATATCATGGGCAATATACTCCGGGTTTGGTAAATTAATGACAAACCGTGAAGACCTATCCATAACGGCTGCAATTCTGTGAAAAAGCGCTTGATGATTTTCTAACGGAATGTGCTCTAAAACATCAATGAGCGTAATGAAGGTAGGATGCACCAGTCTCGTTTCAAATTGGGTGATGTCTTGGGTTTTGAAGAAGACATTAGAAGCCCCAAATTTTTGCTGACCGTACTTTACGGATGCTTCACTGATGTCTATGGCCTCAATTTCACCGTCGCTTATCCTTCTTTTTAAGAGGGAGGTTAGCATACCAATTCCACATCCCAATTCAAGTACGCGGTCGGTGGAGGAAAGTCCCAAGGACAACATACGCTCATAAACTCCAAAAATACGGTCATTAATCCCTATTTCCGCTTGCGATCGAACGAAACCATCGTAAAATTCTACTACTTCATTCTCTTGTTGCATCGTTAGGGTTTGGGTTTTAGCATAGCGTACTTTTTTAAGGCCTCTACATAAAAGAACGAATAAAATTTTTGAGCGCCTTGTTCAATTTTTGGATGGGTAAGGTTGAAAAAACGTGTCGTATCGGGATAGATGGCCTTTCCTTCATAAACCTCGATGACTTTTTCTTTGAATTTAGGGTTTTTTTGAAACGAAAGGAAGTACGCTTTTTCCTCTGAATTCCCGAGGTTATTATACACATCGAACCCAAAGTACTGTACAGGTTGTTTCCCTTTTATGCGGTAAAAGGACTGATAGGCTGAATTTCTTACGCGGTGCGTAATGAGAACATCTGGATAGCTTTCCGATGTAATGTAATCAAAACGAACTTCTAACGGCATGTGTGGGGTTGAACCTATGGTAATGGGATTAGTTAATTGGTCTGTTTTTCCGTCGTAAAAGAAAAAATGGTTGTGGTGTCCCATAAAACCATTGGCGGCTTGTTTTTCTAATTGGTTCGATAACTTGGCCTCCGTTATCGCATGTTCGTAGCGATTTACGGTGATAATGGCGTCAGTTATACCGTCCTCATTCAGGTTTTTTTCATACACACTCAACTCGAATGACTCATTCACGCTAATGTTCAACAGTTGCTTTATCAAAGGGGTAACGGCTGCTCTTAAATCTGACTTTTTACCCACTTTATAGAGAATCGTTTCCTTGTCAGGGGTTTGAGGGATGCTGTCCATGATGCTTTTTTGGACGGGCTTGGGCGTTTGCTGTTCTTCCTCACAGCAGATAAAAAGCAACAATCCCAGCGCAATACTAAAAATCCTTACCATTTCTATAGTTTTCAATATGCTGTAAGGCTACTTCCAATTGAGAAGTTCTCGTATGTAAGGTAGTATCAATAAGAAAAGCACCATCGGCCTGTTTGAGGGGTGAATGCGCTCTTGTGGTATCGATAAAATCGCGATGCTCGAGATTTTTCTGTACTTCTTCAATGGCTTCCGGATGACCTTTGGATGCCAGCTCTTGCTGTCTTCTTTTCGCTCTTACGCTGACCTCTGCAATGACAAAAAACTTTATTTCGGCATCGGGAAAAACAACCGTTCCTATATCTCTACCATCCATCACAACCCCACCGTTGTTGCCCATGGCACGCTGTAACGCTACTAATTTTGTTCGAACTTCCGGAAATAGGGCAACCGAAGATACTAAGGCTGAAACCTTATTCGATCGAATTTTTTGGCTAACGTCCTTACCATTCAAGGTAAGGCTAAGCGTTTTATTCTCTGGATTGCGACGAAAGGCAAGGTCTATCGAATCCAATTGATTTATCAATGCTTCCCGGACAGGCTCCCCATGCTTAACTAACTTTTGCTCTATGGCAAACAAGGCCACCGCGCGATACATGGCACCAGAGTCAATGAAAATATAACCTAGTTCGGAAGCCAAATCTTTGGCAAGTGTACTTTTTCCGCTAGAGGCATACCCGTCTATGGCTATGGTGAGGGGTTTATTCATTCGAAAAACAAAAGTACGTAATTACCCTGAATTACGATCGAACCAAGCTTCCCTTAAGCTATTTGCGGTATGACTTTCGCTCTCAAGGACTATATCCGACGGCTTTCCTTGAAAGACAACGTTTCCTCCTTCTTTTCCTCCTTCAGGACCTAAATCGATAATCCAATCGGCATGGGACATCATTTGAAGGTTGTGTTCTATAATAACTAGAGAATGACCCATGGCTATGAGGGAATGCAAGGCCTTTAGCAATTTTTCAATGTCGTAGGCATGTAGCCCTGTGGTTGGCTCATCGAAAAAGAATAGCGTTGGGGTTGATGATTTTCCCTTGGCAAGAAAGGAGGCAATTTTAATCCGTTGCGCCTCACCGCCGCTCAAGGTACTCGAAGCCTGACCCGACTGTAAATAACCTAATCCTGCATCTAACAACGGTTGAAAGAGTTGTCCAATCCGTTTTTCATGCGCCACCTTAGCTCCGAGAAAAAAGGCTTGTGCTTCCTCAAGCGTCATTTCCAAAACATCGGAAATCGATTTGTCTCGGTATAAAATCTCCAGCGTTTCGTTTTTATACCGTTTGCCGCTGCAATGCTCACAAGGTAATTCTACATCGGCCATAAATTGCATGCTTACGTAGATTTTACCTTCTCCTTCACACGATTCGCAACGTCCACCGGCTACATTGAAACTAAAGAATCCCGGTTTATAGTTCCGGTTTTTAGCCAACGGTTGATCAGCAAAGAGTGAGCGTATTTCATCGAAAATCTTGAGGTAGGTGATCGGATTGCTTCTTGAACTGCGCCCAATGGGGTTTTGATCAATTAATTCAATGGCTTTGATCTGTTTTAAGTCGCCTCCCAAGGTAGCTCCAAGGTAGACCGTCAATTTAGGATCCGTTAAATAGCGGTTTAAGCTTTGATACAGAACCTCTTTAATTAGGGTTGATTTTCCGCTTCCAGATACTCCGGTAACCATAACCATTGCATTTAATGGAAAGGTGATGTTCGCGGAATTTAAATTATGTAGGGTGGCATGCGTAAGCGATAACCAGTATTTTGGGCTTGTGTGTCTTGTTGTAACGGGACTTGGCGCCTGATTAAGGTATTTTAAGGTCGTACTTTCTTTGGCTTTCGTGAATTTTGCCATGGGTCCCTGATACATTACGCGTCCACCATGTCGCCCAGCGAGCGGACCAATGTCAACAATATAATCTGCTTTTGTTATGATCTGTTCGTCATGTTCAACCACCACTACGGTGTTTCCTTTGTCCTTTAATCGATGCAAAACCCTGATCAGGTTTTCGGTATCTTTCGGATGTAAACCAATGGAGGGTTCGTCTAATATATACGTAGATCCCACCAAGCCAGAGCCTATGGTTGACGCTAAATTCACTCGTTGTGATTCTCCTCCAGAAAGAGTGTTAGCCGAACGATTTAGCGTTAAATACGATAAGCCTACCTCTTGCAAAAAAGTAATTCTAGTCGTTATTTCTGGTAAAATTCGCTTGTAAACGTTGTTCTGGTTTGAAAGTCCTTCTAAGGATTTGAAAAAGGCATTTAGCTCGTCAAGAGGCATTAGGACTAAGTCTTGTATTGATTTTCCCTGGATCTTTACGTTATGGGCATCGCCTCGCAGACGGGTTCCTTTACACTCGGGACACGTTGTTTTTCCTCGATAACGGGATAAAAAAATACGGTTTTGAATTTTGTATAACTGGCTTTCTATATGTCCAAAAAATTCGGTTAATCCCGTGAAATATTCATTTCCCTTCCATAATACGGCTTTTTCCGCTTCACTAAGTTCTCGATAAGGTCGATGCACGGGAAAGGAAAACCGATGGGCTTGGATTAACAACGCATCAAGGTATTCTTTCATATTTTCGCTTTTCCAAGGATGGATAGCTCCTTGGATAACGCTAAGGTTTGGATTAGGAAAAACAAGGTTCGGATCTAATCCTAACAAGGAACCAAAGCCTTCACACGCTTGACACGCCCCATAGGGATTATTAAACGAGAAAAATGCAATGGATGGTTCGATAAAACGTTCGTTATCACGCTCAAATAATGAAGAGAACGCGTGTGTTTCGTCGGAATCAAGGTCTAACAAATGGCATACCCCTTCTCCCATTTCATAGGCGATTTGTATTCCATCGATCAAGCGCGCTTCCGGAATTTCTTCTTCACTATTGAGCGCAATGCGGTCAACGACTATGCTACACCTTTCACCTTCTGGAAACGCGTCAATTGTTGAAAGGGCTTCGATTTTTCCCTGAAGGTAAACGCGTGAAAATCCCTCTTTAGACCAATCGGATGGGGTTTTATATTTATTCTTTTCGTGGATGGGGGCCAAGATGGCAAGCCGTTTCAACCCCAAGGAATGGGTGATTTGATGTAAAACATCTTGTGGGGAATCCTTTTTTACTTCTTTACCAGATCCGGGAGCGTACGTTTTTCCTTCTCGGGCAAATAGAATTTTTAGGTAGTCATAAATTTCAGTAACGGTTCCTACTGTCGAACGAGGATTGTGTGAAATGACCTTTTGTTGTATGGCGATGGCGGGGGATAGGCCTTTAATGAAATTAACCTTAGGTTTTTCCAATTTTCCAAGGAATTGTCGAGCATACGCCGACATACTCTCAATGAATCGCCGCTGGCCTTCGGCGTACAAGGTTTCAAACGCTAAGGAAGATTTCCCTGAGCCAGAAACACCCGTAATAACCGTTAATTGACCGTGTGGGATTTCAACATCAATGTTTTTGAGGTTATGTTCCTTGGCGCCATTAATTTGGATTTTCTTTTCCACGACACAAAGGTAACAGATAGCCCATAAAAGGGTTCATCTTAAAAATATTTCTATTTTAGGGTTCAAATTACACGCATGCAGAACTTATTTCGTCGAAAGCAAGTCTCCGATATTTTAAAGCAGCTTGAAGAAAATGAGCGATCAGAAGGTCATGTTGGTTTGAGGAAACACCTGAAAGTTAGAGACTTGACGGCTTTTGGAATTGCTGCCATCATTGGTGCGGGAATCTTTAGTACCATCGGTGAGGCGAGTTATGAAGCCGGTCCGTCGGTTATTTTTCTGTTTTTGTTTACTGCCATCGCATGTGGGTTTGCTGCCTTCGCTTATGCGGAGTTTGCCTCGATTGTTCCTGTTTCAGGAAGTGCATATACCTATTCTTATGTTGCTTTTGGTGAAATTGTGGCATGGGTAATCGGGTGGGCCTTAATCATGGAATATGCAGTAGGAAACATTACGGTGGCTATTTCCTGGTCGGATTATTTCACGGATATGCTGCGCAACATTCATATTTCTTCCTTAGGAATCGATGGAATTAACATACCCCTTTGGGCGCAGATGGATTATTT
>JBJTWF010000060.1:0-7058 GCA_046081565.1 Flavobacteriales bacterium
GTTCCAGTAGGCATTGAAGTTTGCAGATTTTAACGTGGTTATAGTGGATGCTTGATTTCCAGCCGTACCCATTTGCACTAACAAGAAATCCGATCCTGAAGTTCCACCGCCATCTCCTGCATCGGACAATTTAAAACAACCCGAAATAAAATAATTTTCTAAGGTTCCTACCGTGCCTGGATTAGTACAGTTCGGAGATTCGTAACGAAAATAAAACTTCCATTGGTTGAAATTTGCCGTGGTACAGTTCACACCACAGTGAAGGGCAGTTAGAAACAAGGGTTTACAATCGTTGGCGGAATTATTCACCAACGAACCAGTACACCAACCAGCCTGATTTCCTTCCACGACATAGATTCGAGCCACTCCTCTTTTTTCTTCTTGCCAATTATTCCCTACTGGCGAGCAATTTACATTTACTTCACAGGCACCGGATTCATTGATTTTTTCCGCGCTTGGGTTACCCGTTGAACGGTAATTATAGATAATTCGATCAATTAGAATTTCTGAGGATTTTGTACCAGCAGGTTCCGTAAGGGTTAAGAACATATCGTCCCCAAAACAAAGGGCTGCATTATACATAAAATGGCTTTCTACATCCTTCGAAGTTAAAATGGGGTGCAATAATTGACCTTTTTCGTTCTGAATTTTTATCGTTGCTAAGCCTTGTAGCTTAAACGTTTGAAATAGAAAACTTAGGGCCTCTGCTCCATCTGATTTAATATGAATTTGCCATTGTTTGTCTCCATTCGATAGCGTAGACCATGTTCCACTGTTGGAAGGGGTTATTTGAGTTGGTATAGCCACGCCAATTCGATAAAGCAACCCTAAATCGTCTCGAACAGCATCTTCCGCTATGATGTTTTCCATGTCTGGTCCCACAAAGGAAACTACTGGAATTTCTTTGCCAAATAGGGTGCGATTTTGAACGGGCATTTGCGCGAAGACGGACCCAATGAAAAGAGGAGTAAGAAGAGCGAGTAAAAGTTTTTTCATAGCAATAGAATTGATTAATTTCACGAACAAATATACGACTTACTTTACATATGAAAATAGAAATTTGCCTTGTAGAGGACGACCCAATTCTATCTGATTTCATTAAATTAAACTTAGAGTTAGAGGGGTATTATGTACATGTATATAACAGTGGTGTCGTTGCATTAGCGAATATAAAATCATGGATACAAGGCGCCTTGGTGATTTTAGATAACATGTTGCCAGCCATGAGTGGGATTGATGTATGTAAAGAGATTCGTACGGTTTCAGCCATTCCAATTTTGTTTTTGTCCGCAAAAGGGAATACCCAGGATCGCATCGAGGGATTAAAAGTTGGAGCAAACGATTACTTGTCAAAGCCTTTTGATTTAGAGGAATTGTTGCTGCGGGTCAAGGTTTTGGCCCCTGCTCAAACCAATCAACTTCAAATTGGAGAAGTACGGGTGGACTTAGAGGCCATGGTTGCCAGCGATTCAAACGATAATGTGGTGCATGAGTTTTCTAAAAAAGAGATGGAGTTGCTCAAGCTTTTCTTGGAATACGACGGTCGAGTGCTTTCCCGTGATGAAATGTTGGATCGGATTTGGGGCGAAGACGTGTACCCAACAAGTCGTACCATTGATAATTTTATCCTTACCTTTCGAAAGATTTTTGAACAAGACCAAAAAAAACCTGTTTACTTTCAGTCTGTGAGGGGTGTGGGGTATAAATTTCAAACAAGCCATTAACATGTTTACCGGTATAATAGAAGGTAAAGCCATTATAAAAAACATTATTTCGGATCAAGATAACCTTCATTTTATCTTGGAGTGTTCCTTGGTTCCTGAGCTAAAGATTGACCAGAGCATTGCGCACAATGGGTGTTGTTTAACTGTCGTAGCCCTTTGGCCTGACGAGCGCAGGTATCAAGTTACCGCGATAAAAGAAACCATTCAAAAAACGGCCGTTGGTTTTTGGAAGATTGGGCAGGAAATCAATGTCGAACGGAGCTTATTGATGAATGGTCGTCTAGACGGACATATCGTTCAAGGGCATGTTGATGGCATAGCCCGATGCATCGAAAAGGTTTTTGAAATGGGGAGTTGGCGATATACGTTTTCATATTCCATGAATGAGGTTACGGTGGAAAAAGGTTCAATTGCCGTGAACGGAGTAAGTTTAACGGTGGTGGATTCAAAGCAACAAGAATTTAGTGTTTGCATCATTCCATACACCTATGATCATACGACTTTTAATGCCCTTGAGGTCGATGATTTAGTTAATCTTGAATTTGATATTTTAGGAAAGTATGCAAAAAAAATCCTTGAAAGGTATGACCTTGCGTGAGGCACAAAGCACAGTAGATGCTTGGATAAAACAATATGGGGTTCGCTACTTTGATCCCCTAACCAATATGGCTATGTTAACGGAAGAGGTAGGGGAAGTAGCACGAATCATGGCACGCAGGTATGGCGAACAAAGTGAAAAAGAATCGGATCAAGCGAAGGATTTAGGTGATGAATTAGCCGATCTTTTTTTTGTATTGGTTTGTATTGCGAATCAAACGGGCGTAGATTTACAAGCGTCTTTTGAAGCTAATTTGTCAAAAAAAACGAACCGAGATGCCGACCGGCATCGCTTGAATACTAAATTGAAATAAGGTTATTTGCGGATCATTCGAGGATGCGCTTTGGTATAGATTTGCGCTAACTGTGCAAACGAATTATGTGTATATACTTGGGTTGCTGCCAAGGATGCGTGACCTAAAAGCGCTTTAAGTGTTTCGAGTCCGGCACCATTATTTAACATGTGCGTTGCAAACGTATGCCTCAAAACATGAGGGCTTTTTTTATCGAGCGTCGTTAGGGTGCCTAAAAGTTCATTGATTCTACGATATACAAAAACAGGATAAAGAGGCTTTCCATTCGAAAGAATAAATAGCGTATTTCCTTTGGCCATGGGTAACCGAATGGTAAGATAGTCTTGGATATCACGATAGAGGGAATGGCTTATCGGAATGATTCGTTCCTTATTTCGTTTACCAAGTACCTTGATTTGATGGGCTTGTACGTCCCTAATCGTTAGTGAAATGAGTTCACTCAAACGAATACCCGTCTGATAAAACACTTCTAGCATTAGTTTGTCACGCATTCCATTAAAGCCTGAACCATAAAGGGCAGCAATTCGCTCCGTTGCCAGCTCTTTTTCTCGTGCAAATACAGGAAGCCGTTTTTCGGTTTTTGGGCCATTTACCCGCGCCATTGGATTTTCTTGGGTGTACCCCTCTTTTCTCATCCATTTGTATAAGGTTCGGAGAGCAACCAGTTTCCGATTAATGGTTTTTGGGCAATTCCCAGCCTCCATTAATGAAACAATCCATCCTCGGATGAATACCGCTTTGAAGGTGGCAAGTTCTGATATTGATTTTCCTTCTGAAAAGGCAACAAATTGATTTAAATCATGCTCGTAGGCGATTAATGTATGGTTCGAAAACCGTTTTTCAAAACGCAGGTATTCAAGGAATGGTTCAAACATAAAAAAAGGGGCCTAGGCCCCTTAACGAATATGGTTGAACAAGGTTACCCTTGTTGCGATTGCATTCTTTGTTTGTACGCAGCACGAATCACTTCTTGCCGTCTCGAAACCGACGGTTTTTCAAATTCCTTACGGTCCCTAAGCTGTTTCATTACATTGGTTTTTTCGAACTTTTTCTTGTACTTCTTTAACGCTCGTTCAATGTTTTCACCTTCTTTGATAGGAATTATAAGCATACGTGTTCTTTTTAGGATTGCAAAGATAAGCGATTGGTATGAATTTCCAAATTTATTTCGTTAATTCTCTTGATATAACCACCTTTTGAATTTCGGAAGTTCCTTCGCCAATGGTAAGTAACTTTGAATCGCGTAGAAATTTCTCTGCAGGGTATTCTCGCGTGTATCCATACCCTCCCATAATTTGAACGGCCTCGTTACCACATCGAACGGCAACTTCTGAGGAATAATACTTAGCATAGGCTCCTTCTTTGGTGACGGGTTTTTTATTGTTTTTTAAATACGCGGCTTGAAAGGTAAGCAATTCTGCAGCTTCAATTTCAGTAGCCATATCCGCTAATTTGAAACCGATGCCTTGAAAAGTAGCAATCGCTTTTCCGAATTGTTCCCTTTCTTTGGCATACTTGACAGAAGCTTCAAACGCACCTCTTGCAATCCCACAGCTTAACGCTGCAATCGAAATTCTACCGCCGTCGAGAACTTGCATCGCTTGTTGAAATCCTTTGCCAACCTCTCCGATTACGTTTTCCTGGGGTACCCGAACCTGGTCAAAAATTAATTCTGCGGTCTCGCTCGCTCGAACCCCTAATTTATCTTTAATTTTTACTGCGGAAAATCCAGGCATTCCTTTTTCTACAATAATGGCAGTAATTCCATGGCGATCGAGGAGTTCTCCGGTCCTTACGAGAACAACCGCAACATCTCCAGAAAGACCATGTGTAATCCAGTTTTTCGCCCCATTGATAACCCAATGGTCACCCTCTTTTACGGCCGTAGTTTTCATGCGCATGGCATCAGATCCGGTATTGGGTTCAGTCAAACCCCATGCGCCGATGAAGTCACCACAAGCTAATTTGGGTAAGAAGCGTTGCTTTTGTTCCTCGTTACCATGGTAATAAATGTGACCCGTACACAATGAATTGTGGGCAGCGACGCTAAGTCCAACGCCACCACACACTTTTCCAAGCTCCATGAGCGCTGTGGCGTATTCAAAATAGGAGAATCCAGATCCTCCATAGGTTTCAGGAATAAAGATTCCCAAGAGACCCAGTTCCCCCATCTTTTTCATTACCGGTACGGGGAAGAATTCATCTTGGTCCCATAACATCATGTTTGGACGTATTTCTTTTTCTGCAAAATCTCGCACCATCTGTGCAATCATTTGCTGGTTTTCGTTAGGATAAAAATTCATGTTGATGGATTAATAAGGAGGGTTAAAAAGCAATAAGGGTTTCTGTGGGAGCGGAATACGAAGATAATTTACTTCGCCCTTCGAGGAATGAAAGTTCTACTAGGAAATCAAACCCAGCGACAATTCCATTGCATTTTAATATAAGTTCGGCTGCGGCTGCGGCGGATCCGCCCGTGGCTAGTAAATCATCATGAATTAGGATTCGATCTCCCGGGTGTATGGCGTCTTCATGCATTTCAACAATGGCCGAACCATATTCAAGTTCATACGCATGTGAAATTTTTTTGTAGGGTAATTTACCTTGTTTTCTTATGAGTATAAAGGGTATTCCCAAGGCAATGGCCAACGGATATCCAAATAAAAAACCTCTGCTTTCTACGCCTGCAATGCCGTTTAGTGAAGCGTCACGGTATTTGTCGGTTAATACCTGAACGATTTCCCTACTTAGGGAAGCATCGAGCATTATAGGGCTTATGTCCTTAAACACAATGCCTTGTTTTGGAAAGTCCTTCACATCGCGAATGGCTAGCCTTAATCGATCTTTCATATCCATACTACAAAGATACGTATGGTTCTAACTTCACAAAATCTTCGTCGTTAATTAAATGAGATTTTAGTATTTCGTTGATGTTTTGATATCCGCCTAATTGTTTCCGTATTTTGAGTATGGAATTGGCCTGCCATTTATCGATGTAGGGATGTCGGTTTAAGGCATTAAAATCGGCAGCATTAAGGGCCATTTTTCGTATTCTAGGTTTTGAAAAGTCTATGTGCTTAGAGAGTATTCCAAATACCTCCTCGTTCATTTTAAAGATTTCCCATAGCTGTTCTTTTTGATAGAATCCACCCAACGCTTTTTCGTATTTCATCACGTGGTGTGCGTAAAAAGGTCCAATTCCTGGAAGGTTAACGAGGGAGGTGCTGTCTAAGGCACCTACGCTTAATATTACTATAGGCTTCGGAGGTTTTACTACGGTATTCCTTTCGGTAGCGTATGGTTTTTTAGTAGGTAATAGGGGATAAAAGGTGGAATCTTTGATGAGTTCGTACAGCACCGTTGGAATTACAAAGATTTTTTTTAAGTCTTCGTTAGAAGTTAACGGTCTTTTACAAAAGGAACGTACGGCATGGGCTTGTTTTAAACTTAACCCAAGATACATCCAATCCGAAAGGCTATATTCATTGGGATTAAACCGATGGGGTGGAACCTTAAATCGGCTCTTTTTAGCATAGGATCTCGCCTTATTTTGATAGCTTTCTTTTGTATAGGTTTCTATTTTTTTCAACGTCGTCTTACTAAAAGCGATAGGAGTTGGAGGAAAAAACCAGGTGTAAAAACGGGGTGTAAGTGCCAGTAGAATCATCAAAAGGACCCAAATATAGGTTCCTACGGCGGTACGTTTGGTGATGTGAGGAATACGCATTCGTGAGGCGTTCCCTAACGGCAAAGCGTGCTAGCTATTGTTTCGATTTAAAAAATAAAAGGGGAGTCCTAAGGCTACAATAAACAACCCTAATAAGGTATTCCATGGACTGTAAATCAGCAAGCACAGACAAATACTGAAGGTCAGTACGATGTAAAGTGCTGGCAGTATTGGGTACCCTATAGCACGATAAGGTCTTGGGGTATCTGGCTCTTTTACCCTTAGCCTAAAAATTCCCGCAATGGTTACCATGTAGAAAAGAAGGCTTGCAAAGGTGCTATAGGTTAATAAATCTCCATATTTTCCTGACAAACATAATAAGGAAGCCCATATGCATTGAATCCAAAGGGCAGCACTCGGTATTCCTTCGGCATTTAGTTTTTGCGCTTTTTTAAAAAATAGACCGTCTTTAGACATGGCATAAAAAAGTCTAGAACCGGCTAAAATCAACCCATTATTACATCCAAAAGTGGAAATCATAATGAGGGCAGCCATGAGCAAGGTGCCCGGTTCACCAAAAATTACTTGAGCCGCTGCGGCCCCTACGCGGTCTTCATCTGCCATCATAATGCCATGATTTGGAAGGAGCATTAGATACGCTACGTTCGCAAGTACATAGATCAACGTAACGATTAGGGTGCCTAAGAAAAGGCTTCTGGGTATGTTTTTTTTAGGATCACGAATTTCTCCGGCAAT
>JBJTWF010000061.1:0-7264 GCA_046081565.1 Flavobacteriales bacterium
TTCCCACACGAGCTGCAACGCTACTGATTAATACCACTGAAGAGGATGGGTTCAATAACGTAGCGTAGGATTTGAGGACATGAATGGCCCCAAATACATGGATATTTAGGTCCTGTTGAAAATCATCTAAGGATAGGGAGCGAAAAGGTTTTAGCTGAATTGAGCCTGGAAAATAAACAATACCATCCAACGAGCCTTCAATTGCCGGCAAGGCTCCGAGGTAATCTACCAACGGAACATCCGAAAAAGATGAATTTCTGGACAATCGAATAACACGGTTTCCCTCTTGTTCTAGTTGCGCTGTCGTTGCTTGTGCCATGGCTGAAGAAGCCCCTACCAGTAAATATGTTTTCATATATTTAAAACAAAGGGGGGCCTGTTCTGTTCAACGGGAGCTATTTCTTTAAGCATATCCTTGAAAATTAATCCCCTAAAAATTTTTTGAAACCCTGTAGATTCCATATTTTTGATTCGTAAATTTATATCTTATGAAAAAATTCCTCTACTGCTCAACCCTACTATTTATTTTTTCTTGTAGTAACGAATCGGCTTCTAGCAATAACGAAAAAGACAAACTCGATTTAGAAACCAAAAGGCTTGAGTTGGAGAAAAAGAAACTAGAATTTGAACGCGAGAAATTACATTCAGGAAAATCCGGAGAGTCGGTCACTTCGACTTCGGAAGAAACAAAGCCTCGCGTAAAAACGGTATACGTTTCGAAACCGAGCGAGTCAGAACAAACGAATCTTATTCAGCGGTTCTATGAAGATTTTGACAATGCCTATGATCGAAGCGCCATGAATGCCTATATCTCCAGGTACTACAGCGGAACCTTACAAGCCAAATATTCCAAAACTGAGTTACCAAGCTACAATGCATATGCATCAAAGTATCACAACATTCAAAGCATTTCGCTGATTAGCGAAAGCGACAATTCCCGAAATTTTAGGGTTGAATTTTACTTTGAATATACAAAATCGAATGGTCGCTCTGCCTCCGTCCTTTGCGCAGACATCATTACCATTGATAACAGCAACAAAATCGTAGCAAGAAACGAAATTGGTAAGATCGGGTAGACGGTATATTCAGCGGTAACCTGTTTTTTTCGTTTACCCTAGTAGACGAACTTAGTAATGGATTACGAACTTTCGTTTAAAGTCTATGCGTGGGGTTTCAAATTCAAAGTCTTCGACCATACCCGGTCCTCGTCCGTTTTCCACAATGTAATAAAGGCCATTGTATTTAGTAATTTTTCCTGAGAAAATAATATCATTTACGGAATAAATTCCTTCCACTATAGGCTGGGTAATTTTAACGGTTGCCCAATCGTTTTGAATGGTCACCTTACATTTCGCGGTCGTTTTTCCGTATTCCTTATCAAATACTCCAAAATAGTAGACCCCATTTGAATACGGTTTCGTTTGACTTATATATACATTACTTGTAAACACCATTAGAAGCGTTAGAAGGGAAAATCGAGGACTAAATAGCGTAGAAATAGATTGCATACATTAACAGTTAGTTTCAAAAATAAGTTAAAAATCAATATACCCATACACCTATTCAAGCCAACCTGCGGGAAGTGAGAAAGGATAAATACGAAAACAACCAAGCAAAGCCCAAAAGCAATAACGGCAACCCATTGTTTTTTGTTAAACACGATTGAAGGGCAAAAACACTAAATTCTAAGGTAGAATGCGATCGTGGGTAAGCAATGTGAATAGCGGAGAATTACTGATAAATGAATTTAAATACGTAATATGTCGATCAAAGGGAAGGACAAACATTGAATCGTAGTGCACGGGTAAGTAGAAATCCCCCCGTTGCTCATTTAGTAATCCAAAGTATCAATTCTTTTGTACGATGGTTTGTGCATTACACAAAACCACGTTTAATATCCCTATAAAAAACAAACGTAAGCACTTCATCCTCCTTTACTTTGTACCAAAGATAAACGAGCCATCATGATTTTCCCATCTCTTTCTGATTTTGTACTTTTATCCTATGAATACGCCCTTGGCAGAACGGATGAGACCGCTACGTTTAGAGGATTATATCGGACAGCCACACCTTTTAGGCCCCCAGGCGCCCTTGCGAAAATCGATGGAGGCTGGCGTGCTTCCTTCATTAATTTTTTGGGGTCCCCCCGGCGTGGGTAAAACAACCCTTGCTAACCTAATTGCGAACCATCTGAAACGTCCATTTTATCGTCTTTCAGCGATTTCATCGGGCGTAAAAGAGGTTAGAGAGGTAATCCTACAAGCGGAAAAAGGCGGTATGTTTCAGCAAGGGGGAGCCATTTTGTTCATTGATGAAATTCACCGCTTCTCAAAAGCTCAACAAGATTCCCTACTCGGTGCAGTAGAAAAAGGAACCATTACCTTGATGGGTGCTACTACCGAAAATCCATCCTTTGAAGTCATTGCTGCGCTCCTTTCGCGATGCCAAGTATATTCCCTGGAAGGTCACGATAAAGAAGACCTAATTCATTTATTACAAAGGGCCTTAAATAAGGATAGCTGGCTAAAATCAAAAAACATATCCCTCTTGGAAACCGATGCATTGCTTGCCATTTCGGGTGGCGATGCTCGAAAATTACTTAACGTTTTTGAACTTTTGGTTGGAAGTGCCTCCTCGGAGGTACCGCTAGAAATTACCAACGAATACGTTTTTGCCAACGCACAGCAAAGTTTAGCACGATACGATAAAGATGGAGAGCAGCACTACGATATAGTTTCAGCCTTTATAAAATCGGTTCGAGGAAGCGATCCTAACGCTGCTGTATATTGGTTAGCACGAATGATTGCTGGTGGAGAAGACCCTAAATTCATCGCACGACGGTTATTAATCTTAGCTTCAGAGGATATTGGTTTAGCAAACACCAATGCGCTTTTGATGGCCAATGCCACGTTTGATGCGGTAACCAAACTTGGATGGCCTGAATCTCGGATTGTCCTTTCCCAGTGCACAATCTATTTAGCTTCCTCCCCAAAGGGTAATGCTGCCTATCAAGCAATTAATCGAGCCCAGGAATGGGTGTCCAAAACAGGAGACCTTCCAGTTCCCCTCCCATTGCGAAATGCGCCTACCGCATTGATGGAAGAACTGGGATATGGGGAAGGTTATTTGTATTCCCATGACTTTCCTGGGAACTTCGTAGTACAAGAATTTCTTCCTGAATCCATGGCTGGAAAGAATTTTTTTAAGGCGGGAAGCAGTAAAAAAGAACAAGAAATTGGTCAGATGCTCTACATGCAATGGAACGATAAATATGGGAAGGATGAATAACCTATTCTATTGGGGGATTTTATTTCCTATTTCCAAACTACCCTATCGCGTTCTGCTCAGTCTTCGTCCGCTCTTGTATTTCCTAATCGCTATCCTATTCGCATACCGAAAAAGGGTAATATTGACCAATTTGAGGTTAAGTTTTCCCATGGATTCAGAGGAATCGCTACACCAAAAAAAAAATACCTTTTATTGGCACCTCTGTACGGTACTCTTGGAATCCATTAAAAATTTAAGCTTTTCTGAGCATGAACTCAGAGAACGTGTCGTTTTTCGAAACCCGGAACTTGTGGTAGAACTTCAGCAATCCAAAAGGAATGTGATTCTCGTCGGTGGTCACTATGGAAATTGGGAATGGATGATAACGGCTCTAGGACTGCATTTTCCAGATAACCTTTTTGGCCTTGGCATGCCCCTTTCAGCAACTTTTTGGGATAAAAAACTTACCGAACGGCGCGAACGGTTTGGCTTAACCGTAATTCACAGTAAAAATTACCGAACTCGCCTCCTACAACAGCAAAACCAACCTTTTCTCCTATTGATGCTTGCGGACCAAAGCCCCGGCGATTCCTCAAAAAGCTATTGGATGAACTTCTTACATCAACAAACCGCTGTAGCCTTTGGTAGCGAATTCTTGGCTAATGAAACCAACGCGTGCGCTGTAACTTTTGAAATGCAACAAAAAGAAAAAGGGAAATACGAAGTTGTCTTTGAATTGGTAACTAAAGAACCCCAATCGCTTCCCTTTGGAGCCATCACCGAAACCTTTACCCAAAAATTGGAAGATTTAATCATAAAGGCTCCTTATCTTTGGATGTGGTCCCATAAACGTTGGAAACGAGAAGTTCCCCGGGATCTTTCCGCCTTGCGTGAAAAACAAGAACAACAATTTAACTCAAGATTTCGCCAATGAAACCTATTTTATTTTCTCTCTTAGTATGTAACGCACTTTGGATTATGGGGCAAAACCTAAAAAAGCCCTCTGCCTATGAAATTGCCACCCTACCCTTGTGGGCGCAAAAAATGTACAAGGAAAACCCTAACCTATTAGAGGTTTCATCTTTATACCAAACCTATTACAAGCAACACCCTTTTGAAAAGAACTATCACACCCAATATTTCAAACGATGGATTAGAACCTACTCCACGCAAATCAATGATCAGGGTGAAATCCTACCTGAAGTACAAACGAATATCGTAAAACCCTCGATACCCAAATCCTCTTCTTGGTCCGTGGTTGGTCCTATGACAACTTACGCACAAGGGGGTGGACAAGGCGGAGACCAAGCCAACATTTACAGTTTGGATCAATGTGCAGGCTCTCCTACTACGGTTATTTGCGGAACGGAACCGGGCGAAGTATACAAAAGCATGGATGGAGGACAAAACTGGACCTGTATTTCCATGGGCTTGGATTTTTCTAGTGGTGTCACCGCGGTAGAAATTAGCCCAACCGACCCTTCCCTTTTCTTTGCAGGAGGAAACAACGGTGTTTATCGAAGTTCGAACGGGGGAAACACATGGACCAATGTTCTTCCTAATTCCAGTTTTGGTGTAAATGAAATTTTGATTTTACCTGGAAATGAAAACATTGTTCTTGTTGCTTCCGACAAAGGACTTCACCGTTCGATGGACGGGGGTAGCACTTGGACCTCCCTTTTTAACGATGCTTGCTATGATGTAAAAGCCAATGTGCTTAACGCTCAAGAACTGTATTTGGTGAAACACGACACACCCCTAGACCTTTGTACCTTTTTGAAATCAACGGATTACGGATTGACATGGAGTATTCAATCGAATGGATGGTACCAATCCAACGATCCCGCACGAAATGACGGAGGAGCTCGAATCGCTGTAACGCCTGCTAACCCCAATCGTATTTATGTATATTTAATTGGAGAAGCAAAAGCAAACGATTACGGTTTTATAAGCATTTACCGCAGCGACAACGCAGGCGTTAGCTGGATTAATGCCTATGGTCAAGACGGTGGTCCCTATTCCGCAAACCATCCGAATTTAGCCATAGGCTGGGATACTTGGCTCTACCATCAGGGTTTTTATAATTGTGCTATCCTTGCAAACCCCAACAACGCAGATGAAATATTAGTTGGAGGGTTAAATTTATATCGATCCATAGATGGTGGAGCAAGTTATACTAGCGTTTCAGGATATGTTGGAGGCCCTTTATCCTTACATGTTGACAACCAAGATTTTCGTCAAGTGAACGGTGTCACATGGATAACTACCGATGGCGGAATTTACAAATCCAATGATTTCGTGACAACACAACCCGATTTCTCCATGTCTGGCGTGCATGCTTCGGATTTTTGGGGTTTTGGAACGGGATGGAATGAAGACGTTATGGTTGGTGGGCTGTATCACAATGGAAACCAAGGGCATCATGAAAACTATGGAGCGGGAAATTTTTTAAACTTGGGCGGTGGGGAAGCCCCTACTGGCTATGTAAATCCAGGAAGGAATCGCATCACGTATTACTCCGATATCGGTGGAAAAACCTTACCCCTTACCCTAACCAATCCATTAACGGGAGCCCCTTTCGGTATGACACCCAATGAAAGCTATTGGGCCGCGGAGTCGAGCGAATTTGAATTTCGACCCAATTGTTATTCCATCGGTTACCTAGGAAAAGACCATAAATTATGGAAAACCACGAATGGTGGCATATCGTTTAATTTGGTGTATTCCTTTGGCTCTATTCCCGAGGACCAAGTTAAATATATCGAAGTAGGAAGCCAGAACTCCGAAGTAATTTACCTCAATCAACAACCAGCAACGGGAAATGTGGGTAAATTATGGAAAAGTACCGACGGAGGTTCTAGTTGGAATCAACTCACCATACCTGCTGGTAACAGTAGAAGAATGCTCCTTTCCTTAGATCCAGCAAACGATCAACATTTGTTTATCGCATACCCTAGTGGATCGAACGGCAATAAAACCTTTGAGTCTACGGATGGAGGACAAAGTTTTACAAATATTTCCACTTCGGCCCTTAACAACGAAAGCGTTCAAAGCCTATTACATATTGCAGGAACCAATGGCGGAGTCTATTGTGCTACGAATAAAGCCATCTATTATCGCAATAATACTACAGGCTGGATGCTTGACAATGCAGGACTCCCAAGCAGAATCAATGGAAACATTCTGAAACCATTTTATCGAGATGGAAAAATTCGCTTAGCTTCTTATGGCAAAGGCATTTGGGAAAGCGCCTTGAATGAAGTTCCTACCCATCCAATCTGCAGAATTATGGTAGATAAATTATCACAAACAGTAATCTGTGCCAGTGATTCGTTTTATTTTGAAGATTACTCCATCCTAAACCACACCAATGCTTCGTGGAACTGGAGTTTTCCAACGGGATCGCCCAATAGCTCAACGCTCCGAAATCCCACCGTTCTTTTTCCCACGGGAACCCACCAGGCCATCCTTACCATTACCGATGGGAATGGATTGAGTGATAGCGATACCCTAAGCGTAAGCGTCCTACAATACACGCTTCCAGGGATCATTCAAGAAGGATTTGAAGGGAATTTTCTCCCTATGGGCTGGAGTATTACGAACGAGGATAACGGAGGGACGTGGACGGGCGCCAATAGCGTTGGAGGCTATGGAGCAACCACAAAATCGGCAAAATTTGATAATTACAACATTGATTCCCAAGGAAGTTTTGATGATCTTGTGTTTAATATCGACGCCAATGCCCTTATTAATCAATCGCTCCTAACGTTTGACATAGCCTACTGTCGCTGGGGAGGAGGATATTCTGATTCCTTATTCGTTGGCGTATCTACGGATTGTGGCGCAAGTTATCAATATGTTTACTATCGAGGGGGAGAAAATCTTGCCACTGCCCCTGATAACCAATCTGAATTTGTCCCAACGGCCAATCAATGGCGCACCGAAACGGTTGATCAGCCAATGTTCTAAGTGCACAAAGTCAAAGGTAAAGAATTGC
>JBJTWF010000062.1:0-1069 GCA_046081565.1 Flavobacteriales bacterium
ACAGCATCATAAAAGCCAAGCAGTAAGTTGGCTACCCTTTTCGGAAGAAATTAATTCCTTGGCCGCTAATATTTGAGCGAACCGATCTTCGGTTGATCCCTATTTCGTATTTTCGTTAAAAAAAACTAGAATGTATTCACCCGAACTAGAACGATTAATCGAAATGGCCTTGGTAGATGGGACCATCAATGAAAAGGAGCGAATGATCCTAATCAACAAAGCCGAGGCATTAGGAGTTAATCGCGATGAATTTGAAATGGTCTTGGATGCCCGAATCTTTGAATTGAACAAGACCCAAGCCCCAACGGAAGACAAAGCCAGCACAGCACCTAAAAAAGAAGCGAGTCAGCCCGACGTGGTCAAATGCCCCGCTTGTGGTGCCATAGTTGCAGGATTCGCCATAAAATGTGCTGATTGTGGTACCGAATTTCAACGCAGTCAAGCCTCAGAAAGCCTGACGCAGTTTGTAAAAAGTATTACTGAATTGGAACAAAACCGGGTGCTCGAACAAACGAACGATGCTGCGGGATCGCGCATTGGATGTGGAACCCTTGTTAAATGGTCAATGTTCTGGTGGATTCTGATTCCTTTAGAATGCATCAACCTAATTAAGCAATCAACACGTCCTGCCAATTGGACCCCGACGGACAGGCAGAAAGAGGAGTTTATAATGAATTTCCCAGTTCCCATTACCCGCACAGACATTACTGAATTCATGGCCTTAGGCTTGAGCAAACTGCACCTTTTAACGTGGCTAACGATTTTTTCTCAGGATTCGAAATACAAAAATGCTTGGAATAAAATCTGGTTAAAAAAAATGGAACAGATTTTCACTAAAGCCGAATTAGCGATGCGGTCGGACCGAAACGCCTTTGAAGACATACAATTGCTGCATCAAAAAGCAAAAACGATTGGGAAGGAAAACGATAAAAAATCAACCATCGCTTTAGTTGCCGTAGCGGTATTACTCATGCTGTTTTTTGTTTTAGCCGGATTATCCAACTAAACCCATGGCGGCTTCTTTTCCTTATGTTCTTATCGAATGCGCAAACACCCATGGGGGTGACCT
>JBJTWF010000063.1:0-7981 GCA_046081565.1 Flavobacteriales bacterium
TTTTTGTTTTTGTTTTTGTTTTTGTTTTTTGAATCAGTTGCTTATCACAAAGGATTCGAATTAAAAAATCAAATGCAAAATCTTACAAAAAGAAAGTGGAGGACGCATATGATAATATCTGCCTTTATTTTCATCAATTACCTGGCGACAATGTTTAAAACTACGAAGGTGCTGTGCTATAAACCCATTAGATATTAAGGTTAAAATCAAGGCTAATTTTTTCATGTTAACCTAACGCCCTATAACACCTCGGTTACGCAACAAAAAAGGGCCATCATATCCGATGGCCCTTACCTAATCCTAAAAAGAATACTACTGAGCCGTGTAGGTTTGGTCGATCTTATCCACCCCATCCATTTGACGAATTTTTAATTCATCTTTTTCAAGCTTGATAATTTCGTAGGCCTCTGAACCTGTGGCATCGGTTAAAATCAATGAAGTTTTGTCATCACTGAACGCCCATGTACCTGTATATTCAATTGGAAGTCCCCATGCCGTAGCTGTGTATGCCGCTGAACCATCGTCATTTAATACCATGGTTGCAGAAAACGCTGAAGCGGGAGGCGTAACATCTACCCCATTCGTTTCTTGTTTCGTGTATTTCCATGTATTCGTTATTCTTGCTTTTTTACTTTGAAGGCTAAACTTGGGACCTTCTTCATATTTTCCACAAGAAACAACTAAAGCGCCCATTAAACCGACCACGAACGCCCATTTTTTCATATTTTTCATATCGAATTATTTATGTTCAATCAAAGATAAGCGCAATTGTTTAATCTTTTGCCAAGATCCGGTTAAAATTTTATTACTACGCTCAATCGGTATTAATTAATTTCAAATCGCATGTTGAAAAAAGTAAATAACCTAATCAACAAGACGCCCCCAAAGCCGCATAGATATATTCAACTTTACCATTATATTCTATTCTAAGAACCCCTTTCGATTCTAAAAATTCCCAACCTTCATCTGTATTGGCACCAAAAAACTCTATTTTCAACCCACTTCCCTCCCACCGTTCATATGCATTCCCCTTAGCCGTCTGGCTAAGAAAACAATTACCGCCCTTTAACTTGACTCGTAACGATTCGGATTTTGAGCCTACGACATATTCTCTAATCCCAAGAAAACCCTGCACCCCGTAAAAGGCAGAAAGACAACCTATATCAATGTCATCCCCTTGAATTGAAAAGGATTCCAAAAGGGTAGTTTTAAAAAATTCAGTTGAAATGTATTTAAAACTTACCCAACCCGTGTAATCAAAGGAAGGCTCTTGTTCTTGGCTACAATCACAAAAACGAACCTTTACCCACCCCTCTTTTCCATTCGTATACACATCACTTGTCCAATCATGAGCATATAACAACGATGTTCCTTTGGGTATGGAACAAATTTTTTGACCCTGAACCGACGGTTCCTTTCGAAGGGTCAAAGGGTCGTTTTGCGTCATAACCAGAATTTGTGACCAAAAGGCATTAGCCGTAAAAAATAAAACAATACATGTCAAGGAATTCATCATAATAAGCGGTAGTCAATTTTTACAAAAATAAAAATATATATGGCTGACTTGGTGTTAAATAGTTCAATAGCATAATTCGATAAACCAATCCTTATTCCTAAAAATGTAACCATGTTAAAAGGGTTCGTTTACCCTTCATCCTCAATGTATATTCAACTTAAATTCTATGTTCTTATGAAATAAATCGCTACCTAATCAATAATTCTTACCCTATGATTAAGCGATTTTTCTGCCTCTCGCTATTGTTTATTCCCCTCATCGGAAAAACACAAAGCAACCCCGTTCAACGTACGGTTTTATACAGCCTCAAAAAAAATGAAATCCTAAAGGCTCATGAATTTATCGTTCAACAAACGGTAAATCAAAACCGGTTCGCGTGCGTCATTCGGGATACGCTCAACAAACTTGAATCCTTCGTATTTAATGGAAAGGTAATCGTGACCAAGCCGGACCTTTGGAACGATATTATTAACATCGATCTAAGCAAAGAAAACGGGTACATCTACAAATTTGTAAACAAGGATAAAATTTTTGTTAATGTGGGTGGTAAAATCGAAGGCCCCTTTGATGCTGTCACTCACGAGCCGTGGGAAATGCCTACCTACCTAGAACCCGTTATTCCCGAAAAGGTAGATTTTTTCTACTCCTTAGCAGGAAGGTGGTTTGCCTACAACGAGGGGAATGCCCAAATGATGGATGAACCACCCCCTTCAACATCAAGAAGCAGTTTCTCATGGACTTCAATGATTGTAAAACCGAATGGGAAAAAAACCTTGGAAACCTTAAACGGCATAGAGGTAAAAAGCACCTTAGAGGCGGAGGAAATTATAAACCACAGCATCGATGGCGAAGACTATGCCTGGGTGTACAAGAATAATGGTAGCCGTTTTGTGGTTCACCAAGGGCATGTGTTTGGTCCGTACGATGATGAGGGGTATAATTATATCATCCTTTCGGGGAATCACCTGCTCTATAGTTTCAAAAAAGGAGGGAAAGACTTCGTAAACATCAATGGCGTAAACAGCGAACCCATGGATGAATTACAGTATGACATGGCGCTATACGATAGTGGAAAGTTCTTTTATCACTACATGAAAAAGGGGAAAGCCTATGTTAACATCAATGGGAAAACCCTTGGACCCTTCGATAAAATTCCTTACAACGGGGTCCGGTTTTTCGAGAATGGGCAATTTGCGATTGTCTTTGAAAAAGATGGTAAAGACCACATTAATATTAATGGTAAAATTCTAAGCAGCGAAGCTTCCATTTATTCCTTGGATTTTAATGCTGATGGAACCTTTTCATTCTTGATCAATAAGGGGGATGGATGGGTATACAAAAACGATAATGGAACGGTAACACGGTTGGATCAACATCACGTTTATTCTCGCTGGAGTGCCACACGAACGGGATGTCGGTTATTGGAGGATAGTAAAGAAAAATATGAAATACATTCCAACAATAAAGCGCATAAGCTTTACACCCATTTCAAATACGATTATGTCGTAATCGATGGAAAAAGTGTCGGAAAGGCCCCCGCCATAAAAGCGTGGTTTGATCCTCAAAAAAATAATTTTATATGGAACGCCTGGGAAGGCAAAGAACTGATCGTTTATGAGTACCCGTTGGATTAATTACCTAATATTGTTGGGGGTCTTCGTCTTAGAGGCCCCCTCCTTCGGACAAACCTTGTATCATCAACGTTTTCCTGAAGCATGTAACGATGCCCTCGATTTTTTTGTGGAATTTGAGGCCGAATTAACCCAATCGGCTTCAGGTTCCAACGAAGAAGCAGCTTTTCTATTTGGTATCGTTGCCCCTGAAGTTTCGCAGTACAACCAAATCAACGACTTCATGGAATTATACGCCCTCAAAGTTTTGTATACCCAAAACGGAACGGGATATGCCGATTTTTCGGTTGGCTATTTTAAAATGAAACCCTCGTTCATAGAACGAATGGAACGTTATGTTCAATCGAACGAGTCCTTGAAAACCAAATATGAGCGTATATTATTTGCAGATCCGAGCACCAAAGCATCACGAATTGAACGGTTAGAACGGTTAGAATCCATCGAGTGGCAAATCCAGTACTTATGTGTGTTCTGCGATATTATGAACGTAAAATTTAGCAAAAAAAACTATGGTTCAACCGATGAAAAATTAGCCTTTTATGCCAGTGCGTTTAACAGTGGCTTTCATAAAACTGAAACTGAAATCTTGGCTATGCGTACCAGAAAATTGTTTCCTGCCAATACTAAAGACCCCTTTAATTACGCTGAGGTGGCACAGTGGTTTTACAACGAGATTAAAGGATAAAAAAAATCAGCGGTATTTACTTTGCTTATCCTGTAATATTATTTACCTATCTTTCGGTAAAACTAACCTTTTATGTGCCTGTTCTCGTCGGTAAAAAAGTGCTTTCATTTTAGCTCCACCTTTTTTTTGATTCTTAGTTTACTGCCCGTTTCCTGTTCGGGATCAACACCCAAAAAAAAGAACCACGTTTCATCGCAACCCCCTGCAGTCCGTGGTAAAAGCCCATTGGACGAAGCTACGGTTTCGCCAATACCATCCCCGCAGCGAGATACCCTTAAAGGTACCTCTACGGCCAAGGGGAAGACGTTACCCTATACCTTCATTCGGTTGGACCAAGGAGTTCCTAGTGAAAAATATACGTTGATTGTTTTCCTTCATGGTGCCGGGGAAAGAGGCATAGATAACACTTCGCAATTAGGCGTCGGATTACCTAATTTGGTGGCCTCCTTGGAAAAACAAGGACAACGTAACCTCCTAATTTTTGCCCCCCAGTGCCCACCGAACGAACGATGGGTAGATACAGACTGGTCAGCGCTGGCTCATACCATGAAAAAAGAGGCCCATTGGCCATTGGAAATTGCCCTTTCCGTAATAGATTCCCTCCTCGGAAAGGATGAAACCATGGATGTAAAGCGTAAATATATAACGGGACTTTCCATGGGAGGTTATGGCGTTTGGGATATGATTCAACGAAGACCTCAATTCTTTTCTGCAGCATTACCCATTTGCGGTGGAGGGGACAAATCCTTATCGCCGACGTTGACTCACCTACCCATTTGGATGTTCCATGGAACCAACGATAAAGTAGTCCCCGTTTCAAGAACAAAGGACATGTTCTCATCCATTAAAAATTCCATTGGTTCATCCCCGTTAAAAGCAAAAATGACCTTGATCGAGAACAAAGGCCATTTAATTTGGAATCAGGTCTACGATTCACCCGAAGTAATTTCTTGGATGCTAAACCAATAACCGTAAGGCATTACCTTAGCGCGGCTTTAATGGGCCGATCACTGCGTTAACTTCTTCAACCCCCAAGGTTGGCGGAAATATTCCATGGTGTATTTTATCCAAGACCATCCTTCCCACTTGCTTCGCATGACGCTTTGTTTTAAACCCATGGTTCCCAGGAATGGCGGGAATATAGGGCTGGTGGATCAACCGTTTTTCGCCTTGAAAAATATCATAACCATAGGTGCCATCCGTTTGCCTAAAAACCGAAAGATACTCGCTATTTGAGTTACCATTCGATTCCTTCCCTAGGTAGGTAATTCCTTTAGGATTACAAGACCAACAAACCATAAACAGGGTCAAAAATACTAGCGTTTTTGAATGCATTTCACGGTTTTTGTATGGGAGAAAAACAACGATACCCAGTAGGATCCAACCGGTAAGTGCTCCAAGTTTATGATGCGGTCTTCTAGCAGTAACCCTTGCTGGAGTATGCGGCCTTCCATGCTGTAAACCTCATATCGAATAGGCACTTCGAACCCCTGATATTCCAATAGCCCAAGGGTAGGGTTCGGAAATAATTCCGAAGGAGCTACTTCTTCCTCTAGCGTGCCGGCCAAACCATAATAGGCATAAAAATCATCCAAAAATTGACCATTATAACCGCCCCCGATGTATGGAGTCCCGTTGATTACAAAGGCACAAGCATTGGCCCGTGGCCCACCTGAAAATTCATTTTTTTGAACCCAAGCATTTTGATAGTAATTGTATTGCCAAACATCCGCAAGAAATTCTCCCTGTGCGCTTTGCCCTGTGGCCACATATGCACTTGGGGAAGTGCTCCATGCAACGGCACCTGCCCTTGCGGGTCCCGGTAAGTCTGCCTTCTGCTGCCAAAGATCCGTTACGGTATTATACGACCATAAGTCGTTTTTCAAAACTCCGTCGTCACCAGTAGCAATCCAACCATAGCCATTTAATTCAAATGCTACAGCCTGTTTGCGTCCGCCACCAGGAAACGGAGAAATTGCATTCCATACATTCAATGCTGGATTGTATTGATAAAAATCACTGCACATACCCTGAGGATCTTCCCCTGTTCCAACATAGGCCAAACCGTTAACAACAAAGTTTACCGCCGCTCTGCGAGCCGTACTTGGAAAATCGGCTTTTTGGGTCCATGATTGGGCCCCTTTATCAAATTCCCATAAATCCTTCATAAAAGGCGTTCCTAATCCCTGACCTGTTGTGATATAACCTAGGTTGTCAATAGAAAATCCACAGGCAAGGTGGCGTTCGAGTCCACCACCCAAGGAATCCCCTAAGGATATTTCATCATCCCAATCGTCCTGGTTTTGTGAATAGGAATACATTTTTCGAGAACTTTCATTCCCAATTAATCCACCGACTACATACCCGCGGTTTCCTAGAACAAAGGAGGCTAACGCAGACCGAGGAGGTCCTTTTATCGAGTCTTTCTGCGTCCAAAAATCCTGTCCAAAAGAGATCCAACTTCCGCTAAATAATAGTACAAGTAACGTATTTCTCATTCGGTGATGATGAATTTACATGGTTGCTCCTCTAGTTGATCAGAACGCTTGACCTTCAGCAAATATCCGCCCGAAGGAAGGCGTGGAAAGGTAAATGGAGACTCATCATTTTTCCACGAGAATAGGCGTTTCCCTAGGGCGTCGAAACAGGTTATTTCTTCAATTAGTTCTATAGGACCTTGAAGTTGAATGCTTCCGGAGCTAGGATTCGGGAAGAGGGAAAAAGGGGCTGTTTGAAGGTTTTCATGAGCGAGAAATAGGGTTGGATAATACCGATAAATGCTTTCTTTTTTACCTGAATACCCTTTACCGAGCCCCACGACGGCGAACGCATTATTCACAGAAAACGATACTGCATTTTTTCGTTCTGAACCTCCGAAGTAAGCACGAATGTTCCACATTTGTTCTACGGGATCAAATTCCCATAAATCATCCAATAACCCACCGTCATATCCCCCGCAAACATAGCCTTTGTCTTGCAGTACAAACGTACAAGCACCACCCCTTACATTTCCCGGTAAATCTGGCATGGGAGTCCATGTGTTATTGCCCGGATTATATTGAAATAAATCGCGCTTATATACATCTTGAGTGGCTCCAAAACCTACATACGCAACGTTTCCAATGGAAAATGAACTGAGCATGTATCGAATACCCGTGGGAAAAGGTGCTCGTTGTATCCACGTATTGGTACTTGGTTTATATTCCCACAATTCAGCGCTATAGGTACTATTACCCGTTTTACCCCCACAGACGTATCCTTTTTCATTCACACTAAATCCCGTGGCAAAATAAACGCCGTTCATCTGATTTCCCGGGTAGGAAGCGATAGAATCCCATTGGTTTAATACAGGATTATAACACCAAAAATCGTTGAGCAGTGTACCATTAGCAGAAACATGCTCACTCATCCCGGTTCCCACATAGCCACGATCATCTATTGAAAAAGCCACCGCATCGCGTCGGGCTGAGCCCGGCAATTCAGCAACCTGAGTCCAGGTATCCCCTATTGGGTCATAACGCCAAAAATCGTTACGAACCATTTCCCCCGTATCGGTACCGGTACCCACATAACCATAGGTACCCAGTGCAAACGCCACAGCACGTTCGCGTTTACCCCCAGAAAAATCGGACATTTTTACCCAGGTATTGGCTTGTGCCACGGTAAGAGAAACCATGGCCATACATAAAACAACAAGCATCCATTTACTGCTTAACGAACACATGCTTGCTTGAATTAATGGATAAAAAATAGGTGCCTTGCGGTAATTTTTCAATGGAAATATTTCCTTGCGTTATTCCTTGATCAATACATTCTCCCATCAGGCTAAAGATGTGATAAGGCGTCTCTTCAAGCACGTTACGAACAAAAATATCGGTAGTGGCTGGATTCGGGTACAATATCCCTTGAAAACCCTCTTGAATATCGATACTTGCAGTAATGGAGGGGTCAAATTCCCAAAAATCATTGAGGTTAATGCCGTTGGTCCCCATGCCTATATAACCTTTACCACCCAGGGTAAATGCGGAAAAAAATCGCCGTGAAGATCCGGGAAAATCGCATACACGGTTCCAGCTGTTGCTCCCTGGATTGAACGACCATACCTCTTCGGTGACGGTCGCTAACCCACCCACATATCCCGTGGCTACA
>JBJTWF010000064.1:0-2262 GCA_046081565.1 Flavobacteriales bacterium
TTCCAGCGTTATCAGATCCTTTTTCAGAGTTTACCGTATTTGCCCCAACTAATCAAGCATTCAACAATTTGGCGACAGCTTTGAATACTGATTTGAATGGTATTTTAGCTTTACCTAATTTGGCGGATATTTTACTCTATCACGTAGTAGGAGGTACGGTATTATCAACGCAATTAACTGCTGGACCCGTTGCAACCCTTGAAGGTTCGAACGTAATCGTTTCGTTAACAGGAGGGGTAAAAATCAACGATGCCAATGTAACTACGGCTGATGTTTCTGCGGACAACGGCGTTGTACATGTGTTAGATAAAGTGATTTTAGAGTCGTTCCTAGGGATTAACGAAAACAATGCATTCTCTTTTGGGTTGTTCCCAAATCCAAGCAATGGATTGGTGACCATCAATGGAGTTGACAATGCAGAAGTAATCGTAAGTGATTTAAGCGGAAAAACCTTTATTAACCAAAGCGTTAAAAACAACACTTCGTTGGATTTGAACGGGTTAAGCAACGGAACGTACCTTGTTACTATTTCCCAAAATGGAAATCAAAGCGTACAAACGTTAGTGAAGTTCTAAGAAAACATACGCTTTCTCTTGATAAGCCATCCTCTGCTACGACGGAGGATGGCTTTTTATTATACCATCGTTTAGAATTGTTCTAAAACCCGAATACGCTCTTCAATCGGAGGGTGGGTTGAAAAGAGTGCGCCAATGGACCCTAAAAATCCTGCGGAACTTCCCGGTGGATTTTCAATAAACATTTCTTGAATGTCTTCGCTTTTCACCGAAGGAATTTCTGCATTACCTGAAATCTTCCGAAGGGCAGAGGCGAGTGCCAAGGGGTTTTTTGTTGTTTGTGCCGCTCCAGCGTCCGCCATGTACTCCCGTTTTCGACTCAAGGCAAATTTAAAAAGTAAACTTAAGACATACGCTACGGTTGAGGCCACTAGAATGACTAACATCAATGCAGCACCGTTGTCTTTCCCATCGCGACGTCGGTTACCACCACCTAACCCTCCAAAAAGGAGGCTTCGGAAAGCGACTTGGATCAAAAATGAAAAAATACCTACGAAAATAATGCTAACGATGAGCAAACGCACGTCTCGGTTTTGAATGTGCATCAATTCGTGTGCGATAACGCCTTCTAATTCTTGATCATTAAGGGCCTCAATAATCCCGCGTGTAAGGGTCACAGTATATGTTTTTTCACTGATTCCACTCGCAAACGCATTCAATGCATCCGACTCAATGATTTGTAGTTTGGGCATAGGCATACCGAGGCTCATGCAAAGGTTTTCGGTCAAGTTGTATACCCGCATGTTTTCCTTCCGTTCCATCGATTTCGCCCCGGTGGAAAGATTAATCATGGCACTGTGCGAAAAATAGGCGATTAAAAACCAAATACCGACGGCAATAAAAACAACAGGTAGGCCCGATAAAAACGATTGTAGGGCAAGGTTAGCATCAAAATTTCCGTAAGGATCTTGGGCGCCTAACGCTACAACGATGTAAAATATTCCAAGGATAAGCAGGGGAAAAGAAGCTAACAAAAATAAGGATTTTATCGTATTCCTTTTTATTTGTTGCTGTAACCCTATATAGTCAGACATACCAATTTAAAACGTTACTTCGGGGGCCTTTTCCATGCTTTCGCGCGCGGTTTCTCCGAGATCAAACATCGCTTCCGATTTGAACCCAAACATACCCGCAAAGAGTACATTCGGAAACTTTTGAACCGCAATATTGAGTTCTTTCGTAGCTGAGTTGAAAAACCTTCGCACTGCCGCAAGTTTATTCTCAATATCCGCTAGTTCGCTCTGCAGGTGCATGAAATTTGAATTGGCTTTTAATTCTGGATAAGCCTCCACTTGAATGCTCAATCCTGAAAGGGCATGGCTTAGGTCTTTTTCGGCAGCAATTTTATCGTTAATGCTCGCTGCCCCCATGGCCCGCTGACGGGCATTGGTTACGGCCTCTAAGGTTCCTCGCTCATGTTCCATATATCCTTTAACCGCTCCGATGAGTTGGGGTACTAAATCGTGACGTTGTTTTAATTGAACGTCAATGTCCGCAAAGGCATTTTCACGGTTCTGACGCAAACGAACTAATCCGTTGTAGATGGCTACTACCCAAATTACGAGCACAGCAGCCACAATGATAGAAATCCACATAATATTATAATTTAACAACAAAGATATAGGAAATAGGCGAATGGAGTTAAGAAAACATACAGGTTAAATTGAAAATCCATCCTTAGGGGTGG
>JBJTWF010000065.1:0-18984 GCA_046081565.1 Flavobacteriales bacterium
TTTCAATGATACTGATTTGTTCAACCGTGTTTTTTAGTTGCCGAATGTTTCCTGGCCAAGCATATTGATTCAATGCTGCAATGCCATCTTCCGTAAGCCGAATCGCGGGCATTCGATATTTTTCACCGAAATCACTTGCAAATTTTCGAAACAAAAGGTGTATGTCATCGCCCCGATCTCGCAAGGATGGAAGCGCGATAGGAATGGCACTAAGCCGATAAAATAAGTCTTCTCTAAACTTCCCGCTGGCGATTGCTTTTTGCATGTTTTCATTGGTAGCCGCCACTACGCGCACGTTCGTTCGCTGCGCTTTGGATGCTCCTACGCGTAAGAATTCACCCGTTTCCAAAACACGAAGAAGGCAAACTTGGGTCTGCATAGGTAATTCGGCGACTTCATCTAAAAAAATGGTACCTCCATTCGCAACCTCGAAATACCCTTGTCGGCTTGTGGCAGCCCCCGTAAAACTGCCTTTTTCATGACCGAATAATTCAGAATCAATGGTTCCCTCTGGAATAGCCCCACAATTTACGGCGATGTACTCTTTGTGTTTCCTAGCGCTTAGCTGATGGATTACCTGAGGAATAATTTCTTTTCCAGTTCCACTTTCACCGTTGACTAATACCGATAGATCCGTAGGAGCTACTTGCACAGCTACCTCTAAGGCACGGTTTAACGACGGGGAATTTCCCACAATAGAAAAACGTTGTTTAATTTGCTGAAGGTTCATTTTCTATGCTGAAATAAGGGTTCCAAACAGGGTGGCTGAATTACAGTCGGTTATTTTGACGTGAACATACGCTCCTTTTTGGGCTGTTCCACGATCAAACACAACCATCGCATTTCGCGAATTCCTTCCACAATATTGCAGGTCCGATTTCTTCGATGGACCTTCCACTAGGATTTCTTGAATTTGTCCAATTTGTTGTTGATTCCACAGCAAGCTGTGATGCGTTTGAATGGCGATAATTTCTTGAATTCTTTCCGTTTTAACCTCATTGGGGACATCGTCCTCAAACTTCCGTTCGGCTAAGGTTTTGGGTCGTTCTGAATATTTAAACATGTACGCATAGTCGAATTGAACTTCATGCATCAAGGAAAGGGTGTCTTGATGCTCCTCAACGGTTTCACCACAAAAACCCGTTATTATGTCGGTAGATATGGCGCAGCCCGGAATTATCCTACGGATTGCATGAATTCGGTTCAGGTATGTTTCTCGATCGTACCCTCGGTTCATTCGAGCAAGCACTTCCGTATTGCCTGATTGAACGGGTAGATGAATGTATTTGCATACGTTTTCGTATTTTGCAATGACGTGTAATACATCATCCGTCATGTCCTTGGGGTGTGAGGTGCTAAATCGCACGCGCATCAAGGGAGAAACTTCTGCAACTAACGCTATGAGCTCAGCGAAATTTACGGTGGGTTCATTTGGGTTTTTTAGCTCACCTTTAGCACTTATGTTCCAACGATAGCTATCTACGTTTTGACCCAATAAGGTTACTTCTCTGTAGCCCTGTTCGAACAATGTTTTGCATTCTTGTACAATGGATTTAGGATCCCTGGACCGCTCTCTGCCTCGAGTGAACGGTACCACACAAAAGGAACACATATTATCGCACCCCCTCATAATGGTTACGAACGCAGAAATCCCCCCTTGATCCAACCGGATAGGGGACACGTCAGCGTAAGTTTCTTCCCTTGAAAGTAATACATTGACTGCTTTTTGTCCTGTACCTACCTCTTCAATAAGATTGGGGAGGTCTCGGTACGCATCAGGCCCTGCGACTAGATCGACTAGTTTTTCTTCTTCCAATAAATTTTTCTTGAGTCGTTCAGCCATACAACCCAGGATGCCAACCACCAAAGAAGGATTTTTTCTTTTGTATTGTTTGAATTCTGTAAGACGATTCCTAACACGCTGTTCAGCATTATCACGAATGGAACAGGTATTTACCAGCACTAAATCTGCTTTTTCGATTTCGCGTGTGGTTTGAAATCCATGGTTGGACAAGATAGATGCGACCACTTCGCTATCAGAGAAATTCATTTGACATCCGTAGCTTTCCAGGTAGAGCATTTTCGTACCATCCACCTCCAAGGCATCGGATAAGTTCAATACTTCTCCCTGGCGAATTTCTTCCAAAGGGATGTTGTGGTTATTGACACTACTCATGGTACAAAAGTATGTAATTTGCATGGAGTGTCAAAATGGCAGTTTTCTTTTTTTTGGGAATAAAACTTTTTTAACCATAGGTTAAGCCTTAGGGCATCTAAACCAAAGGACAAAATATCTGTTTGAAACAATGGATTAGTTATACCTTTGCTGTCAAAACCCACCTGAATGTCGAAAAATTTAGTCATTGTTGAGTCACCTGCTAAAGCCAAAACCATTGAAACGTACCTTGGTAAGGAGTTCCTAGTTAAATCAAGTTTTGGACACATACGCGATCTTGGAAAGAAGGGTCTCTCCATAAATATTGAACAGAACTTTGAGCCGGCATACGAAGTTTCGGTGGATAAAAAACAGGTGGTTGCTGAATTAAAAAAATGCGTAAATAAAGCTGAAATGGTTTGGCTCGCTACGGATGAAGACCGGGAGGGGGAGGCCATTTCTTGGCATTTATTTGAAACGTTGGAATTAGTCGAGGAGAAAACAAGACGAATCACCTTCAACGAAATAACCAAAACGGCAGTAACCAAGGCCTTACAAAACCCACGAAAAATTAACAAGGCCCTCGTTGATGCGCAACAAGCCCGAAGGGTTTTAGACCGTATTGTCGGTTTCGAACTTTCTCCCGTATTGTGGCGTAAAGTTAAACCAAACCTTTCGGCGGGCAGGGTGCAATCCGTCGCCGTTCGATTAATTGTAGATCGAGAAGAAGAAATTCGAAAGTTTATCACGGATAGTAGCTTTAAAACCTTTGGGAAATTCCAAGCGAAAACGGCAGAGTTTAAAGCAGAACTTACTACTTCCTTCTCGGAAGAACCCCAAGCAATGGGTTTCTTAACCGAATTAAATCAAAGCATTTTTAGGGTTTCCAACCTTGAAACGAAACCTGGAAAAAAATCTCCTTCAGCACCTTTTACCACCTCTACGTTGCAGCAAGAGGCCTCCACCAAATTAGGATTTAACGTAGCACGGACCATGGTGCTAGCCCAACGCTTGTATGAAGCGGGTCATATTACCTATATGAGGACTGACTCAACCAACCTTTCAGAAACGGCGATGCAGGGTTCGCATCAGGAAGTTATCCAACGGTACGGTGAAAACTACGCCTCTCCAACGAAATACGCCACCAAAAATGCCAATGCACAGGAAGCTCACGAAGCCATTAGGCCTACGAACTTTTCCTCTGAAAGCATTGCTGGGGAACGCGATGAACAAAGGCTTTATGAATTGATTTGGAGAAGGACCATGGCGAGCCAAATGACTCCGGCGGTTCTAGAAAAAACAACCATTTCTATTTCAGACGCGGGTGGTAAAGCGACTTTTGTGGCGAAAGGAGAAGTCATTCGTTTCGATGGTTTCTTGAAAGTTTATGGAATTGAATCGAATACCGATGAAGAGGAACAGAACGGTTTGTTGCCTGCTGTGGAGGTGGGTGAAACGTTGAAGCTCAATGCTGCTGAATCTATTCAACGGTTTTCGCGCCCACCGGCCCGATATACCGAAGCAAGTTTAGTGAAAAAAATGGAAGAATTAGGGATTGGAAGGCCTTCAACCTATGCTCCAACGATTTCCACCATACAACAGCGGAATTATGTGGTAAAAAACGAATCGGAAGGAGAAAAAAGAAATTATACGGTTTTGGTGTATGAGGCAGGAACAGTGACCAAAACGACCGCATCTGAAACGGTTGGTGCGGATAGAAATCGCATGATTCCTACCGATATAGGGGCCTTGGTGACGGATTTTCTTAAATCCAATTTTGCCCACATTATGGATTATCAATTTACGGCCCAAGTGGAAGAAGAATTTGATCACATTGCCAATGGTAAAATGCAATGGAATGAAATGCTTCGTGCTTTTTACAAGCCCTTCCATGCAGGCGTGGAGGAAACATTGGAACATTCGGGTCGCGTGACGGGGGAACGAGCGCTTGGGGTTGATCCTCAATCAGGTAAGCGTGTGATTGCGCGCATGGGGCGTTTTGGTCCAATGATTCAAATTGGAGAAGAGTCAGAGGATTCCAAACCCCAATACGCATCGTTGCTTAAAAACCAAAGCATTCAGACCATTGACTTGGAACAAGCCCTGGAGTTGTTTAAACTGCCTCGAATTTTAGGAGAATACAAAGAAGAAACAGTTAAAGTTAACATCGGTAAATTTGGACCTTACGTACAGCTAGGAAAAGTTTTTGTCTCCATTCCAAAAGACGAAAGTCCTATGGAGATTGGGCTAGAACGGGAGTGGAACTTATTGATGAAAAACTCCTTTCCGCTGCCGAAAATACCCTTAAAACCTTTGAAGAACGTCCCGATGTAACCGTCCTCAAAGGGAGGTATGGTCCTTATTTAAAAGTAGGTAAGAATAATTACAAAATTCCATCGATTACCGATCCATTAACCCTCACGTTGGAAGAATGTCTTCAACTCTCAGAAACGCAGAGCGCGAGTAACGGGAAAAAAAACTTCAAACGAAAAAAATAGTATATTAGTCCGATAATAGGGTTATGAACGGAACGGTTAACAAAGTGATTTTGATCGGTAATTTGGGAAAAGCCCCCGAGGTTAGGCATTTTGAAAACGGTAGTGTTTTAGCCACCTTTCCTTTGGCTACTTCGGAAACGTTTTTAGATAAACAAACGGGAGAACGAAGAGAGGTAACTGATTGGCATGATGTAGTTCTATGGCGTGGATTAGCGGAAATTGCAGAGAAATATTTAACCAAAGGTTCAAAGGTTTACCTTGAAGGAAAGCTTAAAAAAAGATCATACCAAGACAAGGAAGGCCAAACACGTTATGCCACAGAGATCGTTGCCGATGAAATGACCTTGCTTTCTAGAAATGAAACCGAACCAAAAAAACCGCCCTACGGTGGAGATCCTTCCATGCCAAGTAATCCAGCTCCAGAACCTAATTTGGCCCCCGACGATGATCTACCTTTTTGATAATTCAAATGCCTGATCCTTCCCCATTTCCGCTTACCGTAATCCTAAGTTTTCAGTGGACAACTACAGAGACAATTTATTTGTTGGTTATACTCGCGTTGCTTTTTTTAGCTGCCATCACCACCTCCTCTGAGTCTGCCCTGTTTTCTTTGAATCCCAAAGAAAAGGAGGCCTTGAAAAACGAAGGAACGAAAACATCCAAAATTATTGTTGAATTAATTGGAAAGCCGCGGGAACTTATTGCGCTACTGCTCATTTCAATCAATTTTGTCAACGTTGGGATTGTAATCCTTTCAACATTGATTTTAAATAAGATGATGCATGGGTTTGAGGAATATCAAAAGCTCTTAGTCGAAATCTTTGGAATCACGTTGGTCATTTTGATTATTGGAGAAGTTATCCCCAAAATATATGGAGCCAATAATGCCTTAAAAGTAGCGCGATGGATGGCCTATCCCATTGATTTCTTTCGACGAACGCCCCCCATTTCGTGGCTAAAAGCCCTGTTAGTACGCGGCACCTCCTTCATTGGAAAAATGGGAAGGAAAACGGTGCAAATTTCTACGAAGGAATTGGAGTATGCCATCGCCATAACCACGGAAGAAGGAAACGAAGAAAGCGAGAACCGTTTGTTGGAAGGCATCGTTCGCTTTGGGAAAATAGCCGTAGATCAAATCATGACGCCAAGGATTGAGATTGAGGCCATTGCGGATTCAGCAACCTTTGAAGAGGTTCGAGCATTCATCGTCAAAGCGGGTTATTCTCGTATGCCGGTATACCACGAAAACATGGACAACGTTGTGGGGATTTTGTTTGCGAAAGATTTACTCCCACACCTTGCAGGTACTAACGATTTCGATTGGAAAAGCATCATTCGGAAACCCTATTTTGTACCAGAAAATAAGAAAATTGATGATTTACTTCAAGAATTTAGAAACATGAAAATGCATATGGCGGTCGTCGTTGATGAATACGGAGGGGCCAGCGGAATCATCACCCTTGAAGATGTTTTAGAGGAAATAGTAGGGGATATAACCGATGAATTTGACGACGACGACGTGGAATACAAACGCATGCCCGATGGGTCCTTGGTGTTTGAAGGCAGGACAGCATTAAAAGATTTTTACAAAATACTAGAGATCGAAGGGAGTGACTTTGAGTCGAAAAAAGGCGATGCGGAAACCTTAGGAGGTTTTCTGGTTGAGGTTTCAGGGCGAATTATGAAAAATAAAGAACACTTCGATTTTGAAGCGTATCGTTTGACGGTGGTTTCATCTGACAAACGAAGGGTTAAATGGATTAATGTAAAAACGCAATGAAGCCTGTAGCCTTTCTTATTATTGGGGTACTCGCCGCAATCATCGGTTGTTCCGAAGAGGTATTCGTTCCTAAACCGAAAGTATACCTCCGGCCAGACTTACCGAATCACAACTACGTCCCCAAAACGATTGATCACGGTTTTATCGCGTACTCCTTCCTCATGCCTTCACAGTATTCCCCGGGAACGTCATGCGACGATACGCTATTGCAATTGAGTTATTTTCGTCGCGATGAGATGAAGCGATTCGCCATGCAATCGTTCGAATTAAGTCCAATTCAAGGGTGGTTGAATATGTACACCTGCCGCTTTGATACCCAGGACTCTCTGGCCAAGTTATTGAACTATTCGATAAAACTCAAGGAAGACCATATTCTCAAAGCAGATGGAATAGAATCCATGCAAATCAACAACCCAAAAGAAAACGTGTATGGAACCCTATTTACCTTGAAAGGTAATGTAGCAAGTAATTTTCATTTTCACCTAACCGATTCCGTTTCTCGCTTTGTCATGGGAATTGTGGAGCTCGACGCTACACCCAATTATGATAGTTTAAAACCTACCCTAGACTACATCAAGAAAGACCTCGAAAAAATTACCCAATCGTTCCAGTGGAAGAATTTGTCCCCGTAATCCTGAGTTTAGGATCCAACCTTGGGAGTCGTGAATCCTATATTCAAGAAGCAATAATGCAGCTATCTAAAGCGGTTGGCGACGTGCAACAGGTTTCCGATTTCCATTATTCTGAACCACTCGGTTTCGAATCCAACCATACGTTTTGTAACGTTTGTTGTCTTCTTCATACCGTACTGAAACCAGAGGATGTTCTTCGGGAGATCATGGCAATCGAGCAAGCGATGGGTAGGACCCGTCATTTGAATGCTTATCGTTACGAAGATCGGATCATTGACATTGACATCATATTTTTTGGAAACGAAGTATTAGAGGCTACCAATTTAACCATTCCTCATCCGCGGTGGCGTGAACGCACCTTCGTTTTAGTTCCACTTGTGCAAGTGTTATGGGCTAAAATCAGCAATACTTGAAAACCTAAACATTATTTCCTACCTTTGGGGCTTATTCTTAACGATTTAGTATGAATGCAAAAATTTTATCTTTAGCGTCGTTGGCAGCCTTGACATTTCTAACCGGTTGCGATCAACTCAAGGATCTTACGTATACCACTACTCCAAATCCGCTAGAAATGCACGGAGACAGTGTGGCAATCTCAGTTTCCGTTTCCATCCCACCCAAAGGGATTAAGAAAAAAGTTACCGCAGAAATGACCCCAAAATTAGGCGACGTTTCGTTGGGTTCATGGTTAATTCATGGAGAAAAAGTTGAAGGAAATGGACAAAGCATTTCGTTTAAACCCGGCGGTACGGCGACGTTTACCGATGTGGTGGCCTATCACCCATCCATGGAAAACACGCAGTTGGTGTTGACCGGTAAAGTGTTGAAAGGCGGAAAAGAAAAGGATGCGCTTCCTCAAGCGACGTTAGCAGATGCTACCATTGTTACCCCACTGTTGGTTCAACGAGAATTTCAAATGATGTTCCAAGGATTTAATCTTGAACGTGAATCGCCCAAATCGGTAACGGCTGAAATTAACTTCCTCAAAGGTCAGTCTGAAGTCCGAGCGAATGAAACAAAAGATAAGGATATTACAGATTTAATTACCTGGATGGTAGACGCCCAAAAGAATCCAAAAATTACCATTACAGGAATTGATATCAAAGGATTTGCTTCACCTGATGGGGAGGAATCTAAGAATGGTTCCCTTTCTGAAGCGCGATATCGTACGGCCCGTGCGGCCCTAATTACCTTATTTAAAGCAAAGAAATTTACAAGCTTTATCGATTCTTCCAGCTATGCTACAGAAGGGAGAGGGGAAGACTTTGATGGGTTTAAGGAACAATTAAACCGAACCAAAACCATCTCAGAGTCCGAGAAAAATTTATTGCTACGCGTTATTACGATGAACGATGATGCCGCACAGCGAGAGCAGCAAATGAAAGACCTTGGAAAGGTATACCAAGAACTTGAGCGCGAAGTTTTTCCTTCCATCCGAAGAGCCATTATTACGGTTTCTTACACGGAAAAAGGACCAAGTGATGAGGAATATTTGTCTATGGTCAAAGCAAAAGACGCTCGGTTAACCGCGGATGAGTGGGTATTCATTAGCCAAACGCTTGTAAAAAGTCCAAAGGAAAAGGCAGTGGCGGTTGAATCTGGTTTGGCGTCTTTTAGCACCGATCCACGGTTGTTGAATAATGCAGGTGCCTTAGCCTACCAAGCAAAAAATTACGCTGTTGCAAAAGATTATTTTCAAAAATCATCTAAACAATCCGATAACGACGCGGTGAAAAACAACATCGCGGGAATTTATATGATGGATGGAGATCGCAACTCGGCAAAAGCCACCTTAGATAAAGTCAAAAACAAAGGCGTTGAAACCAAGTACAACCAAGGTATTTTGAGCGTATTGGATGGTAAATACGATGCCGCAGTAACCTTGTTCGGAAGTGCACCTTCCTACAATGCTGCTTTGGCGCTAGTACTTAATGGTAAATTGAGTGAGGCTTCTAAAAAACTAGAGGCCAGCGAAGATAAAAACTCAGCAAAAGGGTTATACTTAAAAGCAATTATCGCCTCTCGAAACGGTGAAGGGGTAGAAAGCGTGGTAAAACATTTAACGGCAGCCCTTTCCAAAGATGCATCGCTGAAAATAAAAGCAGCTAACGACCGTGAGTTTGTAAAGTTTGCTAACGATACCTCGTTTTCAGCAGCGATCAAGTAATTAAATCTTAAATCGATTTGAGGCCCGCGGTTAAGCGGGCTTTTTTTTGTGCATGTAAATAACCTTGTTCCCATTGTCCTGGCGTGGGAATGCAATGCCAAATTGCCCCAAGGGCTTGGATATCCATGAGCGTACTGTAACCACAAAAACTATAAATGGTATGTGCCTCCAAAAGCTTTTCATCGGCGACCTTCCAATCCTGAATTTGTAGGGAATGCATAGCATCGGGATGATCAGAGGTGCCGATAATGTAGTCGAATGAAATTCCTTTAAAGGCCTCAAATAATAAGGGATGGAAAACTTTAGGGCCATTGAGAATTAGAATTGTAAACGTTTTCGAGGGTAGTATCGCGGGTTTTATGACACTAAACCGCGACGTTAAACCAATGTAAGCGCTTTTAGGATGACTAGGGTTGGATAATTTTCCTGCAAATCGATGGGTAGGATCGTCGATAATCCAACACGTATCGAATTGAGAAATAAAGTATGCGTTAAGCTTCTGACCCAAATACAAATACCAAGGCAAGGCGAGATGACCCTGATGGGTAATAAAGATAGAATAAACATCAGAAGATCGAAATCCAAACCGTTGGTCACTAATAACAAAATCGAAAGACGATTTTTCGAGTTGGGTCTTGATGAATTTCAACTCTTTTCGATAGGCCCGATAAAGCGAATAAAATTGTCCCACAAACCTACGGGTGCTAAAGCCTTTAGCGCCAAAGGAAAAAGGATAACCCTCATGCGTTACAAAGGTGACGGAATCAAAGTAACGACGATAAATCGTAAGCTGGTCCTCGGTTCCACATAGGGTAAGGCTATTGTTTTGAGATATGAGTTGTTTTAGGATGGGAATACTCCTACTCACATGGCCCATCCCCCAATTGAGAGGGGAAAATAAAATTCGGGAATGGTGAATGTTTTCTGGTAAAATCATTTACACAAAATTAGCGACTGAAACCACGAAAATTACCTCATTTTGGTTAATTTTGAAATAAAATTAAACCATGAACGACGGAAACGAATTTTTGAAATATGCCACAAAGCATGTGGGCATAAATAGCCTGCATGTTGGACAATATATTGAGTCTTCTTTAACCCCTTACATCATAGAGGAACGCCCGATGAACATGACTCAAATGGATGTTTTTTCACGATTAATGATGGACCGAATTATTTTCCTCGGTACCGGTATTAATGACCAAGTGGCAAACATCATTAATGCGCAGTTACTTTTCCTGGAGTCTTTGGATGCGAAAAAAGACATACAAATTTATATGAACTCCCCGGGAGGATCGGTATATGCTGGATTAGGAATCTACGATACCATGCAATACATCCGTCCGGATGTGGCTACCATTTGTACCGGCATTGCCGCTTCTATGGGGGCCGTATTGTTGTGTGCAGGGGCCGATGGAAAGCGTTCAGCCTTGAAACATGCCCGCGTCATGATCCATCAACCCTTGGGAGGGGCGCAAGGGCAAGCGTCAGATATAGAAATAACCGCTCGCGAAATTCAAAAGTTGAAAAAAGAATTGTACGATATCATTGCTACGCATTCCAAACAGGAATATGATAAGGTTTGGCAAGATTCTGACCGCGATTATTGGATGACATCGGAAGAGGCCAAAGCCTACGGGATGGTGGATGAGGTATTGTTGCGAAACCCAAAATAAATGGAAGGTAATAAGGATTGTTCTTTTTGTGGGAAGGCCATTTCCCATCCCAGTATGCTCATTTCGGGTATATCTGCAGTCATTTGTGAAGAATGCGTTAAACAAGCTTCTAGAATTGTTGATTCAGAAAACGATCGAATACGCAAGGAAGAAAAAGGTGGGGCTAAAGGTATTTTAAGTATACTCAAACCTCAGGAATTGTGTAAAAAACTGGATGAGTATGTGATTGGACAAGAAACGGCGAAAAAAGTGTTGAGCGTAGCCGTGTACAACCATTACAAGAGAATTAATCATCCAGCGAAGAAAACAGAGGTAGAAATTGAGAAATCGAATATTGTGTTGGTGGGGAGGACCGGTACCGGGAAAACCCTCTTAGCTAAAACCATTGCGCGTCTCTTGGACGTCCCGTTTTGCATTGCCGATGCAACCGTTTTAACGGAAGCGGGATATGTGGGAGAGGATGTGGAAACCATCCTTACCCGTTTGCTTCAAGCCGCCGATTATCAGTTAGATCGGGCAGAGAAAGGAATTGTTTTTATCGATGAAATTGACAAGATCGCTCGTAAAAGCGATAACCCCTCCATTACTAGGGATGTTTCTGGTGAAGGGGTTCAGCAAGCCCTTCTCAAATTATTGGAAGGCGCCCAAGTGAATGTGTCTCCTCAAGGGGGAAGAAAACATCCCGAGCAAAAATTAATTCAATTAGATACAAAGAACATTTTGTTTATTTGCGGTGGGGCTTTTGACGGGATTGAAAACACCATCGCATCGCGGGTTAATAGAAATACCATTGGTTTTGCTTCCAATGACTTAAAGGCGGTTGAGAAACAAGATTTACTTCAATTTATATCTCCGGCAGACCTTCGTTCCTACGGCTTGATTCCTGAATTAATTGGTCGGTTTCCCGTCGTTAGCCATTTGAAACCTTTGGATCGTGATGCCTTAAAACGCATTTTGACCGAACCCAAAAATGCCTTAATGAAACAGTTTGTTCGCATTTTTGAATTGGATAACATTCGGCTAACCTTTGACCAGTCCGTATTGGATTTTATCGTAGACAAGGCCATGGAGTTTGAGTTGGGTGCGCGTGGCTTGCGTTCCATATGTGAGGCCATAATGATGGATGCCATGTACGAGCTTCCGTCTACCAACAAAAAGAAATTCCATTTAAGTTTGGAAATAGCTCAAGCTGCTTTTGATAAATCTAAAGTAAGTTCTTTATTTGCAGCGTGATAATATTCTCGTACGGGTTTATTACTTTTGTAGCCGATCAATAACAGCATTATAAAACCAAATGAAAGTTATACAATTTCGTGAAGCCCTCAGGGAGGCCATGTCTGAAGAAATGCGCAATGACCCTTCTGTTTTTTTACTCGGAGAGGAGGTGGCAGAGTACAATGGAGCGTATAAAGTCTCTCAAGGGATGTTGGATGAATTCGGCCCGAAAAGGGTAATTGACACCCCTATTGCAGAACTTGGATTCGCAGGAATTGCTGTTGGTGCCTCGATGAACGGTTTACGACCCATTGTGGAATTCATGACCTGGAATTTTGCCATATTAGCCGCAGATCAAATCATAAATTCTGCCGCCAAGATGCTACAAATGTCTGGCGGACAATACCATTGTCCGATTGTTTTTCGGGGAGGGAATGGAACGGCAGGACAATTAGCCGCGACGCATTCACAAAGTTTCGAAGCGTTTTATGCGCATGTACCGGGCCTTAAAGTCATTACGCCTTCCAATCCTGCGGATGCAAAAGGGCTCTTAAAATCAGCCATTCGAGATCATGACCCCGTGGTTTTCTTGGAATCGGAAAAAATGTACGGAGATAAAGGAGAGGTTCCTGAGGGAGAGTATTTAATTCCCATTGGTGTGGCTGATGTGAAACGTAAAGGAACAGATGTAACCATCGTTTCCTTTGGTAAAATTATCAAAGTGGCTTATGAAGCGGCTGAGGAATTGGCAAAAGAAAACATTCATGCTGAAGTGATTGACCTGCGTACGATTCGTCCAATCGATTATCATACGATTGTTGAATCCATTAAGAAAACGAACCGGTGTGTGGTGCTCGAAGAATCGTGGCCTTTGGCGAGTATTTCCTCTGAAATTGCCTATCATTTGCAGCGTTATGCTTTTGATTATTTGGATGCGCCCGTAGAGCGCGTAACACAAACCGATACGCCATTTGCGTTTTCTCCGACCTTAATTGATGAGGCCCTTCCGAATGTGGATCGCCTGATTAAGGCCGTCAAACGAACTTTGTACCGATAAAATAGTATTCAAAAAAAAGGGCTATCTCAACAAGATAGCCCTTTTACATTTATGGTGTTTCTTTATAAAATCACCAATTGTTTTGTTGCCGTACCCCCGTTTACGCCAATCAACTTGAGGGTGTACACGCCTGGTGCAAGGTCAAATACTTCGGTCATTTGTGTGTTGTACACTTTTTTCCTTAATACTTGACTTCCCGTTTGCGTTACCACTAGTAGTTCCGCTCCCATTCCTTTCCAAGAAATTTTAACATCTCCGTGTGAAGGGTTTGGATAAACATTTAGATAAACATCTACAAGCGCATTGGTATTGGCAGAAGATTCGTTGGTTATTTCAACATTGGTTGATGTTTGACAACCGTTGGCGTCCGTAATAAATACCTCATAGGAACCCGCTGTAAGACCGGTTAAATCTTCCGAAGTTGCGCCATTGGACCATTCAAAGCTGTAACCGGGTGTTCCTCCATCAATCGTTAAATCGATGCTTCCTTCAAAATTTCCTAAATCAGGGGTGGATTGGGTAAGGACTGTCAAAGCAAGGGGTTCTGTAACGTCGAAGGAAGCACTGGTATTACATCCATTAATGTCGGATACTGTTACATTATAGCTTCCTGCGCTTAGGTTTGAAGCGGTATTTCCTGTAGAACTATTGCTCCAAGTGTAGCTATAAGTTGGATTACCTTCGGATACACTTAGGCTTATAGATCCGTTGTTTCCTCCTTGGCAAACCACATTATGAACGATGCTGTTGTCGATAACTGGAGTAGAATTGTTAATGCTTGCGGTGGTATTTACAATACAACCATGCGCATCGATTACTTGAATGGTGTAATCACCTGAAGGTAAGTTTTCGTTGAAGGTACCCGTTAATCCATTACCCCAAACGGTGGTGTACGGTTCTTGTCCATTGGTAGGTGAAACGCTGATGGCACCTTGACCTTCTGAGCATCCATTGAGAACGGTAGCAACTACGTCCATGTTTCCTTGAGTGGCCATAGCCATAGAAACGGCAGCATTGGCGTTTAATCTTCCTGCACCGATACTACCCGCATAGTCCACGTTTAAATAGTCAATGTCGTTGGCACTGTTTTTTAATACTTGTTCAATTTCATCGTTGTCAAGACAAGGATTTACACTCAGCATTAAGGCTACTGTTCCTGTTACAAAAGGCGCAGCATAGGAGGTTCCAGAACCTAAAAGGTAATGATCTGGGGACTCAGAAATATTCACTTTGTATCCAGGAGCACTTAAGTCTACCGCATAATTGTGTTGGTGTGTGGACATAGGATCGCCTTGGATTTCTTCGTGGTTATCGTACGATCCGATGCTCGTTACAGCAAAGACATGGTTGTATGAAGCAGGATAGGCAAAGGCGGTGGCGTCGCCACATGTACTACCATTCCCAGCGGCGGCAACGATAAAGGTTCCATTGCTGTAAACTTCGTCAATTACATCTTGTTCGAATTGATTATAAGAACAACCAGAGAACCAACTGATGTTGATTACGTCGATGCCGGCATAGCTCGCATTCAATAGTTCGTTATATGACATCTGATAAAAAGCAATGGATGAATTAAATCCTACTGAACTCAAACCAACTCCGTTTTCGGTTTTTCCTGCAGCTAAAATGGCTACAGCCGTGCCGTGTTCCATTGGATTGGTGTTGTGGACGTCATAATACGTGATTTTTCCTGCGAGTTCTTCATGGTTTGGATTTAAGTTCTCATCGCTGATACCAATCACAATGTTCGCATTGGAGTGGGTCATATTCCAAGCTTGTGGTGCCTTAATAAGGTCTAACGCGTAATTTGAAGAGAATGCGGCGAAATAATCGTTGGGAACATATAAGGTGTGGTATTCTGGTGCACGATCTATCGCACCTACAATACCGGGAAAGTTTTTCAATGTTTCAGTGAGCTGTGTTTCATCGCATTGGCAATCAAATTCATACACTTGTTGAAGGTTTTCATTTTTTGAGCTGGGAAGCGCTTGGCTAATGCGTGAAACACCTACTTGATTTAGTGCGTCAGCGAAGGCACCGTTGGTTGAACCCACAGTTCCGTTCTCTACTATGCGTGGTGTGCAGTTTTTATCTGTAATTCTTGCCCATACACGCGATGTGTTTTGTGCTTCTGCTGTTAAGGCAGTTAAGCCAATCATTCCTGTTAAAAGGATACTTAAGTTAATGTTTGTTTTCATAATTTTTCTTTTTACCTGGTTTCTGAGACAAAGATGGGGGCCATATAAAAAAGGCAGGGTTTGAACAGGGATGTTCCACATCAATTTACAGGGTCTTACGTGTAGGATCATACATGCAAATACGCATGGAGGTAAGGGTAACTACTTAGTTCGTAGTATTATCGCTGTGCCGTGCGGTATAATACCAAGGCTATTATAGCGAAGATAAAATTGGGAATCCACACAGCGACCAACGCAGGAAAGCCTACGTTCCATGCGGCAACGGCCATAACTTTCATGGCGAAGATGTAAATAAAGACAAACAAAAGTCCAATCGCTATATTGATTCCTATTCCGCCTCTTTTTTTTCTTGACGCCACTGAAACCCCAATGATGGTGAGTATATAGGTAGCAAAAGGATAAGATGTACGTTGATGCATTTCTATTTCATAGAAGGGTACTTGTGAACTGCCCTTGGCTTTTTCTTTTTTGATTAAGGCAGCCAATTCGGGTCGCGTCATGGTTTCTGCTACGTTTTCCCGTTGCGCCATTTCCTGTATTTCAAAGGGTAATATCGTATCTAACCGATGATGAAAAACAAGGCCTCCCTGCGGGAAATGGATGTTTTTTACATAAACATTCTTGAATTGCCAACGATTCGAATTCGGTGCATTATATGCTTCATTCGCCTTCAAGAATACCACTGGTTGAAGCGAGTCATTCCAACGTTGAATTACAAAATTGGAAACGCGATGGTCGTTGTGTGAATAATTGGAAAAATATACGTGGGTATGGTTTGGATAATCGGCGTGATAATTTTCCACACGCATATCGTCGCGATAGTATTTTTCTTCAAAAGCCAACCTTACTTTATTCGCATTGGGAACAATGTAATGGTTTAATACGAGCGAAAGCAACATTAGCAGGGTGGAAGCGATCATGTAGGGGCGAATGAATCGCCGAACCGGCCTTCCTGAAAACCACAAAGGTATGATCTCAGCGTCCTGGGCCATTTTGGCTGTAAACCATATGACCGAGATGAAAATAATCATTGAGGAAAACATGTTTCCATGAAAAAGGACGAAACTTACATAGTAATCTATAATAATTTCTTTAACCGGTGCCTTGTTGGAAATGAATTCACTTAGTTTTTCAGAGACATCAAATACGACGGCAAAAAGCATGATGATTCCCAACATGAAAAAAAAGGTCGCAAGGAATTTTCCAATGATGTATCGGTCGGCTATACGGAACATTACAAGCGCTTAGAAAGGATGGGAATGAGGTTGTTTTTCCATGGTTCAAAGGTACCATTCTTCAACTGATTACGGGCTTCTTTCATTAAGCTTAAATAAAAAGCGAGGTTGTGGATCGTAGCAATCTGAAGGGCTAGGTACTCTTGTGCTTTAAATAAATGCCTAACGTAGGCCTTTGTATACACTTGATCGACCCAAACATCAGAACCTTCATCCAACGGACTAAAGTCTACAGACCATTTTTTATTTTTAATGTTTATTGTGCCATTCCAGGTATACAACAATCCATGGCGCGCGTTTCGACTCGGTAGCACACAGTCAAACATATCCACGCCCAACGCAATGCACTCTAATACGTTCCAGGGCGTACCCACACCCATGAGATAACGGGCCTTGTCCGTTGGTAATACCTCACATACCTGTTTGGTCATAGCATACAGTTCCGCTTCAGGTTCCCCTACGCTTAATCCTCCTATGGCAATGCCCACGGCACCATATGGAGCGGCAAACTCAGCTGATTTTAAGCGTAAGTCGGTATACGTTGAGCCTTGTACGATTGGAAAAAGGGCCTGTTTGTAACCGTATTTTTCTTTACTGTTCTTCATTTCCTCGGTACAACGTACTAACCAACGATGGGTTAGTTCCAGCGATTTGCTAGCATACGCATAGGGGCAAGGATAAGGGGTGCATTCATCAAAGGCCATGATGATATCAGCCCCAATGGTCCGTTGAATTTGAATGGCAAGCTCTGGGCTAAAAAAATGATAACTTCCATCGAGGTGGCTTTGAAATTCTACCCCGTCCTCTTTTATTTTTCGTGTACCCGACAAAGAATACACCTGATAGCCTCCGCTGTCCGTAAGAATAGGTCGTTCCCAGTTCATGAAACGGTGGATTCCACCTGCTTTTTCCATGACCTCCATCCCAGGGCGTAAATACAAGTGATAGGTATTTCCCAGTATGATTTGCGCTTCAATGTCCTCTCGAAGTTCTTGTTGATGCACCGCCTTTACCGAAGCTGCGGTACCTACGGGCATAAAAATTGGGGTTTCTATGGTGCCGTGCTCCGTATGTAAACTTCCCAGACGTGCGCTTGTTTTTTGGTCTGAGTTGTGAAGTTCAAAGTGCATAACCCTGTTGATAAAATCGAAGTTCAAAGATACAGCTTATTGCGGATCTCCCCCATCTTTGTGCTCATTGTTTGGAAACCCTATTGTCATGCCTGAATGTTATGGATATATTGAATTAGTTTTTATTGTCGCTGCGGGAATACAACTGCTCTATGTCCTTTTTTTCAACGTAAAATTATTGTTGCACAAAACAGAAGAAGGGAGTGCTTCCTTGCCGCCGGTAAGTGTAATCGTCGCGGCGCGGAACGAGTCAGAAAATTTATATGAGTTAATCCCAATCCTCATTGAACAAGATTACCCAGCCTTTGAGATCGTTGTGGTTAATAACCAGTCGTTTGACGATAGCCGTTGGCTTTTAATGGCCTTTCAACGGCAATTTCCAACGTTGAAAATTGTAGAATTAGAAAAGAGTAAACACCTTCGGGTAGGAAAAAAATTACCCCTAACCCTCGCCATTAGAGCGGCTCAATATGATCATTTTGTTTTTACCGATGCCGATTGCAGACCCACTTCAAACCAATGGCTTCGTTCTATGGCCAATTCATTTTCCTCAGGGAAAGAAATCGTGATGGGGTATGGGCCATACGTGAAAAAGAAAGGGTTTTTAAACGCCTTGATTCGCTTTGATACGACGTGGATTGCCATCACTTATTTTTCTTTTGCGCTTCGAAGGCTTCCCTACATGGGCGTTGGCAGAAACCTGGCGTATTCTCGAAAGGCGTTTGATTCCGTAGGTGGATTTCGCTCTCATTATTATATTGTTTCGGGCGATGATGACTTATTTATCCAGCAAGCAGCGAAGCAGCGAAATTATTCCATTCAATTGGATGCATTGTCCCATTGTTATTCGTCCCCACCTGAGGAATGGAAAAGATGGATGTATCAAAAGCGTCGTCACTACAGTACTTCCTCTCACTACAACGTTTTCAAAAAAGCATTGTTAGGAATATATCCCTTCTCGTTGTTTTTCTTGCTCGTTTCCTTTATTTCTTTGTTGCTGACAAATCGTTTTTTGGTTATTGCATGTGCTGTGTTTTTCGGATTACTGCTTCTTAAATGGTTAATTCTTGGGAAGTGTTTTCGGAAATTGACGGAGAAAAACCTCGGTTGGTATTTTCCGTTGTGGGACTTACTATATGCACTGTTATTGCCCTTTTTCTTTTTGTCAACCAAAAGAAAACAGCAACATAAATGGTAGAAACAGAACATTTATCAGAAAAAGCAAAGATTGATTTAGTCCT
>JBJTWF010000066.1:0-26762 GCA_046081565.1 Flavobacteriales bacterium
ACCGCTAATTTTTGGCCTTTAAAAGCCCGCAATGTAATTTCTTCTCCGGAAGTAAGTATACCTTTTACGTCCGGGATTTGGTCTCCAATGGTTATCATACAAACAAGCTAATTGATAAATTTCTAATCAAAGCTAATGATTAATTTAATATCAAAACACAAATGCTTCAAAAAAGTTCAGCCTGAAAGCACCTAGCCTTTTACAAGGCACCTCCTTCCAAGGATTTTAACCAAACGGAGCCCCATTTCAATTCAAATCGTATTTTTGTTATCAATAAAAAGTAGCTTAAAAGAAGCCTTCAACCCCATTAATAACGCATTTACTACCCAACTAATGGAATTCTCAACGTATTCGTTTTCAAATAAAAAGGTCCTTCTCCGAGTTGATTTTAATGTCCCAATTGATAAAGTGACCTTTGAGATTTTGGATGACAAGCGCATTAAAGCCGCTCTTCCAACCATTAATCATATTATAAAACATAATGGCATTCCCATCCTTTTATCGCATTTTGGTAGGCCTAAAAATGGCCCAGAGAACCAATTTTCATTAATTCACATCGTCAAACGACTGGAAGAATTAATCAAAAAATCCATTGTCTTTTGTAAAACCTTGGAGGAAGCTGAACGTAGATGTGAAAACGTATGTCCTGGAGAAGTAATGCTGCTGGAAAATGTACGCTTTTATCCTGAGGAAACCCAAGGAGATCTTACTTTCGCAGAGCGATTAGCATCTTTGGGAGATTGCTACGTTAATGATGCTTTTGGTTCAGCACATAGAGCCCATGCCTCAACCACTCAAATTGCGCGACACTTCCCAACCGATAAGATGATGGGCTTTTTAATGGCCGAGGAGCTGGCATGCGCCAACAAAATCCTTCAAAATCCACAAAAGCCCTTTACCGCAATTGTCGGTGGCGCAAAAGTATCCGACAAGGTTCTAATCATTGAAAACCTTTTAAATGTTGCAAGCGATATAATAATTGGCGGAGGGATGGCTTATACCTTTGTCTATGCCCAAGGGGGGTCGGTTGGCAGTTCACTGCTTGAAAAGGATAAGGTAGATGTTGCTCTATCCATTCTTCACAAAGCAAAGGAAAAAGGCGTCCACATTCACTTGCCACAAGACAGCATTGCCGCCTCTTCGTTTCAAGAACATGCGGAAACAACCATTGTTCCTACTCATTCTATTCCTTCCAATTGGATGGGATTGGATATTGGTCCTGAATCTATAGCGCGTTTTTGTTCCGTTGTTTCCAAAAGTAAAACCATTTTATGGAATGGTCCTATGGGGGTTTTCGAATGGGAGCGCTTTGAGGTAGGCACTAAATCCCTCGCTGTTGCCTTGGCCGAGGCAACGGAAAAGGGGTCTTTTACCCTAGTCGGAGGAGGAGATAGTGCTTCCGCTATAGCAAAATTCAAACTCACCCATCGCGTGAGTTATGTCAGCACCGGCGGAGGAGCTTTGCTCGAATTATTTGAAGGGAAGGAATTACCCGGAATTAATGCCTTAACTTAAAGTTGGGAAATTAAATCCACCAACCTCGCTGAATACCCCATTTCGTTGTCATACCAACCCACTAACCTAACCATGTTTCCTGAAACCATAGTCAGCTCAGCATCAAAAACACAGCTATAGGTGGATCCAATAATATCGCAAGAAACAATAGGGTCTTCCGTGTACCCCATAATTCCTTTGAGGGAGGTTTTTGCCGCCAATGACATGGCCTCATTAATTTGATAAACCGACAAGGGAGTCGTTGTAATCAACGTAATTTCCGTCATTGAACCGTCAATAACCGGAACCCTAACGCTAGACCCTGTTAGTTTACCTTTGAGGTGCGGAAATATTTTTACAATGGCCTTAGCTGCTCCCGTGGATGTCGGTATTATGGCTTGTACCGCAGCCCGGGCTCTTCTCAAATCTTTGTGTGGGGCATCATGCAACCTTTGGTCCGATGTGTAGCTATGAATCGTTGATATGTGACCAACTTGAATATCGCTTAATCCTAATATCACTTGAATCAATGGTGCCACATTGTTAGTGGTACACGATGCATTAGAAAGTATGTGGTCTTCCGGTTTTATCAGATCCCCATTGATTCCAAGAACGATTGTTTTAATTTCGTCGTCGTTTGCCGGCGCTGACAGAATCACTTTTTTTGCGCCTCCAACAAAATGTTTGGATGCGGAATCCTGAGTTAAAAATAACCCTGTGCTTTCCAGAACTACCTCAACCCCATAAGATTTCCATGGAATTTCGGCAGGATCCTTTATTTGACTAAATACAATTTTTCTTCCATCCTCAAAAGTAAGTTCGTTGTCTTTCAAGGTGAAAGCATATTTACATAATCCGTGAACGCTGTCGTACCTTAATAAATGTGCTAGGGTCTTGGCGTCTGTTAAATCGTTAACCCATGCAACATCAAACAAATCAGAGTCCATAGCCAGGCGAGTAAAGGCCCGCCCAATTCTTCCGAACCCGTTAATTCCAATCAACTTCATTTCAACAATATCAATTTTTGACTCTTAAACCTATCCTGCAAAAAATGCTTAGTAGGTAACATATACGAACCCATGTTTGTTCGCATCGATATCTCCACTGTATTTTGCGGTGATTTTATAGAAGTAGGTCCCCTCATCTACCACCTTTCCATCCGTCGTTTTTCCGTCCCATGTTCCATTTGGATCGGTAAAAGAATATATTACATTGCCCCAACGGTTTAAAATGACGCATTCGAATTCCACCAATCCATCAGGATTACTGATAGCAAATAAATGATTCCCCACATTAGATTCTAATGAAATAATATTTGGCACCTCAAAATCACATTGTTTTATCACCACCGTAGCAACGTCTGTGGAAGTATGACAAACATTAGACGCCGTAACTGAATATTGACCAGCTGTAGATACTACAATAAAATTATCCGTTGAGCCATTATTCCATACTAAATCAATGGTAGAATTATACCCTTGCTGTAAATTCCCAGAATTAATACTCGCCGCAACCATGTCAAACGTAGCTCCTTGACACAACGCGGTATCCAATATATCTACGTACACATAAGGAGGAAATTCAATGGTAGAAGTAATTTGATCGCCACACGCATTATCGGTATAGGTAACGGTATAAATGCCGGGGGTCGTGGTGGAAATGAGCGGGTTATCCAGCCCTGCATTTGAAAAATGAACGGCGGTATCGGAGGCGGTCCAAACCCCTCCACTATACGAACTCGTGTTGGCCACTTGCAAAAACAAATTACAGGTTACCGTATCCGTAAAAATAGCCGCCAAGGGTAGCACCTCTAGGGTCACGGTAGTATCGTAATGGCATCCAAAATCATCGACAACATTGTAGGTATAAAAAGTAGATCCTGACGTATTTGGCTGAACGATAATTGCGGTATCGTTTTGCCCAGAAATGATCGTTGGGTTATTGGACCAGTTATCGCTAACAATCGTGTTTTGATAGCCTTCTTGTTCGGGATAAAGACTTTGATTAAAGTAAATTCCCCATTGAAAAATATAACCGTCATCTATTCCTTGATTATCTTGAACCGTAATGGTCCAATTCCCATTTACGGGGCAGCCAATAAAATTATTAAAATCCCCGTCTGGCAAATAAACCCCATTCGGATTCATTGACGGGAAACCATAATCATTGATAACCGTATTTCCCGCAGCATTTTCACTACAAATAGTACCAAGTGTAGCCTGCGTTGGAGAGAAACAATAAGACCAAACGGGGGATCCTGGCGCGCCGCCATCCAAGTTATTGTCGTTTCCTAAAAACGTACTTATTCCATTTCCACAACCACCAGGTACCAACTCATTCCAACCAAAAGGGGTTTGATTATAGGCATTCATAATGGAGACGGTCGTGCCGTTTGGACAGGTTAGCGTGATTTCAAGGTCGCCAATGTATGAATGTTCTATATCAATACACATCTGGTCAAAATCCGCTGCACTCGTAATGGTAGTCGTGTCATCAAACCCTGTTATTCCTATATTCGTTTGGTATTGTACCCCACTTCCATCTGGAAGAAAGGTTAAACCCGCAAACACCCCTCCAATTTCAAATTCTCCACCAGGGATATCAACCCCCACCGTGTCTTGCGGCGTTACCCCTCCTATCAAGGTGGTGTTCTGGCCCAGACATACGGTATCCTCTGCGGGACCTGTCCCTGCAAAATTGGGCAATTGAGATACCCGAACTTTAGCCGTTATGCGTTTGATTTGAGGAAAAATATCGGTAATGCGTAAGTCAACAAAATATCCGGCGCGCACTGGGGGTGTAAACCAAATCGAATCGTTATTAAATTGACCCACTCCCCCGATGGTCCATTGATAGGCACAATTACTCGGCGTTTGAGAATATCCGGTATTGGTTACTTCAAAAGCGTAAGGAAAAGCGGGGTCAGCCACAAACAAGATGCTATCCCCAAAACACACATCAACATATCCCGTATCGGCGGGATTGAGCGCATCAGGTCCTGCACCGTTGACATAGGCATGCATATGGGGTTCAAAAGGCTGTTGTGGATTGCCACAAGCCACGTTGGCGTCCCAACCAGTACCTTCGTTGGTACCATTCGACTTAAACCGTAGGGTCAGGCAACCAGAAGGGTTGTTTTGAAAGGAAGCTTGGACAAAAAAGCCCGTGGGATTCGTTCCTGAATTGTAAGCTCCAAGCAATGGAGAAGCCGTGGTGGGGCCATCATAAACATAAAGCGTATCCGATGGATCGATGTTGAATGTAAAACCAATGTTTGTCGCAAAAGCGATACTCACCTTTGACCCTTGGGTTAGGTCAGGGCAAAAGGTGATAATTTCGTTCATATTGGGCAGGTAATTGGCTGGTCCATCGGTGAAATTGGTTCCTCCTGCCGGAGGAATAATGGCAGCACAATTTAACGGATTGGCCTGTGGAAAATCTGGCCCCGTCAAAAGCATTTGACCGTAACCGCTAAAGGAAGTTAAAAAGCAGGCAAAGAGGAAGGGTAAAAAAAGTTTCATGATCGATCTTATTGCTTATTGGTGTTGGCTTTATTCAATTCTAATTGCAATTGATAGAGGGATTTAACGGCAAGAATTTCCCCTGGATTTTCGGTTGTAAAGTATTGGGTATAGGGTTGAATTTGAACTCCCAATTCTGTAAAATGCTTTACCGAAGCGTTACAGCGCGGATACTGGTCTGCAGTCTTTTCCCCGTTATTCAATATTTTAGTAATCCCATGGTCATAGGCATGAACCAACACGTCTAGGGAACCATTTTTTTGTTCGAAAGCGTTGAGTTCTTTGGTTGAATAGACCTTCTTAAGCTCAGATCTAACCTCTTTTTGAGCATAAGTTAAATAGGAGCAAAAAAGCAAAAGTATAAAGCTTGAAAAACGTATCATAATCTATATTTAGGTAAATGAGAAGTTCTTGGTTTTTGTGAGATTTCCTATTATAAAATCGGGCACATGACGACAAAAACCAGGATGGAGTTGCAACGGAATGTTAAAATATTTGATGGCCAAGTTAATAAAAAATTAGTTTTGTAAGAAAATTCATGGACAAACTCAAATCAATAGCTAGCCAAGTAAGAAGGGATATTTTGCGGATGGTACATGCAGTAAACTCAGGGCATCCAGGGGGGTCTTTAGGGTGCACAGACCTTCTTGTTTACCTCTATTTTGAAAAGCTAAGGTTATCTCCTGAACGGTTCAGCATGAACGGAGAGGGAGAGGACCTGTTCTTTCTTTCAAATGGTCATATTTCACCGGTTTGGTACAGCGTCCTCGCTAGGGTAGGATTTTTTGAAGTACGTGAGCTTTCTACCTTTAGAAAAATATCAAGTCGGTTGCAAGGGCACCCCTCGGTCGACAAGGACCTACCAGGGATTCGTATGGCCTCTGGATCCCTTGGACAGGGATTGTCGGTAGCTATTGGTGCGGCATTAAGTAAAAAACTCGCTCAAGATACACGAAATGTTTATTGTTTAATGGGCGATGGTGAGCTACAAGAAGGTCAAGTTTGGGAGGCCGCGATGTATGCGGGCCATAAATCGGTGAATAACTTGGTTGCCATTGTCGACTACAACAACCGACAAATTGATGGAGACGTAAGTAACGTTATGGGGGTAATGCCGTTGGCGGATAAATGGTCCGCTTTTGGATGGAAAGTATATGAAATGTATGGCCATGATTTTAATGACATGCGCCGTGTTTTTACAGAGATAGATAATGAACCGAGCCAAGATAAACCAAGGGTTATAATAATGAAGACAGAAATGGGAATGGGGGTTGATTTTATGATGGGAACCCACAAATGGCATGGCTCTGCACCCAACGATGAGCAATTGCAAACGGCACTATTGCAATTAGAAGAAACGTTAGGTGATTATTAGACCTACATGAAATCTTGGATAGTACTTCTAGGTGTTTTTTTCTTTTTTGGGACAGCTAAATCCCAAACAAAAACACGTGTACTTTTTATATTAGATGCGTCTAACAGCATGAATGTAACTTGGGGTAGTGAGACGAGAATTCAAGCAGCACGAGACGTTTTATCCCAAGAGGTAGAAAGCATGCGTGGTTTCAAAAACCTTGAAATTGCGTTGCGCGTATATGGGCATCAATCAACGGTAACCAATTCTTTTCAAGATTGTAACGACACTAAACTGGAAGTCCCTTTTGGGAATGACAATTTCACCATAATAAAGGATAAAATAAAAAACATTCAAGCGAAAGGAGCGACTCCCATTGCACGATCCCTTGAAGCCTCGGCTAATGATTTCCCAGATACCCTTGCAAGAAACTATATCATTTTAATCACAGACGGACTGGAGTCATGTGACAATGATCCTTGCATTATTGCAAAAAAATTAAAAGAAAAAGGGGTTAAAGTAACCCCTTTCGTCATTGGCTTAGGGCTTGACTTATCCTATTTGAATCAATTCAGTTGTATCGGTACTTTTTCTGAGGCAGAAAACAAGCAAGCGTTTAAAAAAGTTCTTGACAACATAGTCCAACAAGTGGTTTTGCGCACCACAGCCCAAATTAATTTAAATGACAGCAAAGGGAAGCCGAAGGAAACGGATGTTACCGTCGTTTTAAAAGAAGCGGGAACAGAAAAGATTAAATATACCTTCATGCATACCCTAAACCGTTGGGGAAACCCAGATACGGTTTTTATCGATCCTAACCTGCGATATGATGCACAGGTATACACCATACCCCCGGTTACAAAAAAGGGAATTACGTTGGTCCCCAATACGCACAACATCATTCCCATCGATGTTCCTCAAGGATTTATACGGGTGAAATCGACCCAGACGCTGGGGACACAGCCGATCGAAGTGCGTGTGAGCAAATCACAAGAAAAACAAACACTACATCACCAGAGGGTAAATGACATCAATAAATTTTTGGTAGGTAAATACGATTTAGAAATTCTTACCATGCCTAGGATGTATCGTACGGTCACAGTGAATCCATTAGAAATAAGCGAAATAGAAATTCCCGCACCGGGCACCTTGGTCGTTACCTCTTCAAAACCCGTGGTAGCTCAACTTTTTTATGAGTCCTACCCCTCCGAATGGACTTGGATCTATAATTTTCCAACGGATATGACGCAAGGAGAAATCGCTCTTCTTCCAGGCAATTATAAAATTGTATATCGAACAAAGGAACGAAAGTCTACCGCATATACTACGGTAAACAACACCCAAATCAAGGAAAACAAAACGACTCAAATACAATTACAATGATGAAAGAAATTACGTCTATGGGCAATAAAGACACCCGCTCTGGCTTTGGAGAGGGTCTTAGAATCTTGGGAGAAAGGAATCCACACGTTGTTGCTTTGTGCGCAGATCTTACGGGTTCCTTAAAAATGGATGCCTTTGAAAAAAACCACCCTGATCGATTTTTCCAGATTGGAATTGCCGAAGCGAATATGATGGGCATTGCAGCAGGCTTGACCATAGGAGGTAAAATACCCTTTACAGGAACGTTTGCTAATTTCTCTACCTCCAGGGTATATGACCAAATTAGGCAGAGCATTGCCTATTCCAAAAAAAACGTCAAAATCTGTGCTTCCCATGCGGGACTTACGCTTGGGGAAGATGGAGCGACACATCAAGTGTTGGAAGATGTTGGCATGATGCGAATGCTTCCCAATATAACCGTGGTTGTACCCGCGGATTATAACCAAACGGTTCAAGCTACCTTGGCGATTGCAGCATGGGATGGCCCAGTTTATTTGCGGTTTGGTCGCCCATCCGTTCCTGTTTTTGTCCCAGAAGACGCCTCATTCCAAATTGGTAAAGCCGATTTACTTACCCCAGGTAACGATGTAAGCGTAATCGCATGCGGTCATTTAGTATGGACGGCCATTGAGGCACAAAAGGCCTTGATGGCAGAAGGAATTTCCGTTGAAGTAATAAATATGCATACCATAAAACCCTTGGATGAACGCGCGGTAATAGAATCCGTCAAAAGAACAGGATGCGTAGTCACTGCTGAAGAACACATGAGAAATGGAGGCCTCGGCGACGCGGTAGCGCAAGTCTTAATGCAGCATTTTCCTTGTCCACAAGAATATGTTGCAGTAAACGACTCCTTCGGGGAAAGTGGGCCGCCAATGGAATTGATGAAGAAATATGGGTTAGGAGTTCAAGATGTAATTGACGCCATTAAGCGGGCTATAAAACGGAAGTAACATGAAACATAATCTTGGAAAAATAGATCAAACCCTTCGATTTATTTTAGGTACTCTTATGGTGTTATCAACCCTATTAGAATGGACTCAAGGGCGTATCAATACCTTCCTGCTCATTCTTGGTTCCTTTTTCGTGATAACCTCAGGAATGCGTTTTTGCCCACTGTACAAGGCGTTAGGAAAATCTACTACCCAAGCAAAAAACGACTAAACCCTAAAGTAAAAAATACCCTAGCAAAAGGATGTCAATGGTAATGGTAACAAATGCTGCTCGAAGAATCCAACCCATGGGAGCTACGGCAAGCAACAGGCTTAAGGTGATCATGGTTGGAAATACAACGAGCATTAAGGTAAAGACATGGCGAATCGCCCCCATACCTACCGTTAAGCCTCCAAGGCAACCAACCACCAAAATAAGTCCTGAAATTAACGCGAACCGATTGTGTTCGCTGAGCGCTTGATGTTTCATCTTTTTTTTGGGTAAAGTTCCATGTTACATCCCGCCCATAAAATGACCTGCCTTTCCTTGCTTTATGATTTTTATCAGTTTTCTTTGCTTTTTGTAAAAATAGATAGGGGAAAACTTGACAAAGGCCTCCGTCAGGTTGTATCTTTGCCCTTTCTTATTAAGATTCCCTATGAGTAAAATGAAATTATCGGAATTCAGTTTCGATTTACCTCCAGAATTAATCGCAGAATATCCAGCAGAAAACCGAGATGAATGCCGCCTGATGGTGGTTCATCGTAAGACCGGCAAGATGGAACATAAGTTATTCAAGGATGTACTTTCTTACTTCGACGATGGGGATGCCATGATTTTAAATAACACCCGTGTTTTCCCTGCTCGAATGTATGGAAACAAAGAAAAAACGGGCGCTAAAATTGAAGTTTTTCTTTTGAGGGAGCTAAATCGAGAAAGCCTGCTCTGGGATGTTCTCGTGGATCCAGCAAGAAAAATAAGAATCGGGAATAAACTTTATTTTGGGGAAGATGACTCATTGGTCGCAGAGGTGATTGACAATACCACTTCACGTGGGAGGACCTTGCGTTTTCTATTTGATGGGCCTTACGAGGAATTCAAGAAAATAATCACCGATTTAGGAGAAACGCCTCTTCCCAAATATATTAAGCGAGAAGTAGAAGCATCTGATGAAGAGATGTACCAAACCATTTTCGCAAAAGTGGAGGGAGCGGTGGCAGCTCCAACCGCAGGGCTACATTTCTCCCGTGAACTTTTGAAGCGATTGGAATTGAAAGGTATTAATTTCGCTGAAATTACCTTACATGTCGGGTTAGGGACTTTTCGTTCCGTTGAGGTGGAGGATCTAACTAAACATAAAATGGATTCTGAACAGGTCATTATCCCTGAAAAAGCGGTTTCCATAGTTAATGAAGCCAAAAGGAATAAAAAGAAAGTTTGTGCCGTTGGTACTACTTCCATGCGAGCCATTGAATCATCCGTATCAACCGATGGAATGCTAAAACCTTTCGACGGATGGACGAATAAGTTTATCTTTCCTCCCTATGACTTTATGGTTGCCGATTGCTTGATTACTAACTTTCATACGCCTCTATCCACTTTGCTCATGATGATTTCTGCATTCTGCGGACATGACCTGATGATGGAAGCATATCACGAAGCCATTAAAGAAAAGTACAGGTTCTATTCGTATGGAGACGCCATGCTAATCCTGTAGGGATGTTATTATTGAAAAACGAGAAGAAAATTAGTTTTTTTTCCCTTCCCCAGTAAAATATATTTATTGTTCATTAAATCGTTTTGGGTTAAAACAGCGGATTCCGCAACTTTTTTCTTGTTTACTGCAATTGCATTGGAAAGCAACTCCCTTCGTGCTTCATTCTTTGATTTAAGGAATGTGGCGCTACCTGCTAACGCTTCTATAATGGGTAGTCCATCCGACAATACCGAAAGAGGTAGCGTCGCTTGAGGTACCCCTTCAAATAATCGCAAAAATTCCTCCTCAGAGAGCGCCCTCAACCCTTCCTCGGTTGCATTACCAAACAATATTTCTGATGCCAACTGCGCCGCTTTGGTTTCTTGTGCTCCATGAACCATAGTCGTTATTTCCTCAGCAAGGGCCTTTTGAAGTTGTCTTAAATGTGGGGCCTCTTGATGTTTTGATTCCAACCCTTCTATTTGATCTTGATTCCACAGGGTAAAAACGCGCATATAGGTTGATGCATCCTCATCGCTGGCATTGAGCCAATATTGGTAGAACTGGTAGGGAGATGTTCGCTCTTTGGCAAGCCAAATGTTTCCCGATTCTGTTTTCCCAAATTTACTGCCGTCCGCTTTTTTTATTAATGGGGTTGTTAACGCAAACGCCTCTTCCCCGGTTTTACGTCGAATCAGTTCGGTGCCCGTGACAATATTTCCCCATTGATCAGAACCGCCCATTTGTAGGATACAGTTTTTTTGCTGCTTTAAATGATAGAAATCATATCCTTGCACCAGTTGATATGAAAATTCGGTAAACGACATTCCCGATTCCATACGTAATTTCACCGAATCCTTGGACATCATATAATTAATAGTCATGTGTTTACCTACATCCCTTATGAAATCCAAAAAGGTAAACGCTTTAAACCAGTCGTAATTATTGACCATTTCTGCAGCATTAGAGCCCTCAAACGAAAGAAAGGAAGCCAATTGTTTTTGAACACACGTAACGTTATGGGATAGCGTATCCGAATCCATCAAATTGCGTTCTTCAGATTTTCCAGAGGGGTCACCAACCATACCTGTAGCTCCACCAACCAATACTAAAGGCGTATGTCCAGCACGCTGGAAGTGAACCAGGGTCATGATTTGTACTAAACTTCCGATGTGTAAAGAATCCGCCGTTGGATCAAATCCTATATAACCAACGCAAGGCCCTTTTTTAAGCGCTTCCTCCGTTCCAGGAATAATATCATGAATCATACCCCTCCAGGTAAGCTCCTTTATAAAATCAGTAGTCATTTTATTTATTCGTTAATTCTTTGAAAACCGTTTCAAGGGACTTGGTTTCAATCCGTAGGGTTAAGATCAACCACCCTTCATTTTGTGCTTTTATCGCGATGGCTCTTCGAAGGTCGAACGTCTTATCTCCTTCAATAAACCACCCCTTTTCATACGGTTTAACGTTGTGTATCCCCTCAATTGTTAACAATTGGTTTCGGTTAATCTTTCCTTCAAATTCAATATAAAGGGTTTGTGTTTCAGGCGCTTTACTCAAGTTCTCTTTTTGATCGTTGGCTACAATTTTTCCCTTATTAATGATAATTACACGGTTACAAATGGCTTCTACTTCTTGCATGATATGGGTGGACAATAAAACCGTCTTTTGGGAACCAATCGCTTTAATTAATTCTCGGATTTCTACAATTTGGTTGGGGTCTAGCCCGGTAGTGGGCTCGTCTAAAATTAGAATATCTGGATCGTGAATAATTGCCTGCGCCAATCCAACCCGTTGACGATATCCTTTTGAAAGCGCACCAATCTTCTTGTTTGATTCAGGGCGCAACCCAACGGCATCAATCATCTCCTCCACCCGATTCTTCACGTTTTTTATCTTGTAGATTGACCCTACAAACTGAAGGTACTCACGAACATACATGTCGGTATAAAGGGGGTTGTTTTCTGGTAAATAGCCAATGTGTTTTCGCGTGTTTAACACATCTGGATCTACCTTATCTCCATTTACTTTTATGGTTCCTTCACTCGCAGCGATAAAACCCGTTATCATTTTCATGGTGGTAGATTTACCCGCACCATTTGGGCCGAGAAACCCTACAATTTCACCGCGTTTTGCTGAAAAAGAAATATTGTTTACGGCCGCTTGTTCGCCAAAAAACTTTGAAACGTGAATGAGTTCTATCGACATGGGACCAAAATTAGTCAAATTTTAAACGTCCTTTTCCAACGCAATCACTTAAAAATAATGCGAGGAAAAAGGTAAAAAAAGAAATTCCCGTTTGCGTTTCCAAACTATCCTCCACTAACATGGTTAGAAGGGATACGGATAAAAAACAAAATAAGAGCGTATGACGGTGGGATATGGATTGATAAAAACCATAAATAAAGAGAAGGCACAGCAGCGCAAATCCCAAAACGCCTACCGCCGCAAAGGTTGTTAAAAACATATTGTGAGGCCGCTTAAAGTTTTCAACCGTTAACGCCGAATGGTCAATGTATTGCTGGGTTAGTGCGCCCTTCACATCGCCTATTCCTACACCGAACCAACCGTTATTTCTGATGACCGTCAGGGCTGCCTTCCAAAAAGCAAAGCGTTGCAACAAGGAATGACCATTGGGATCTGTTGCTTCATGAAGTTGAAACTGAACTTCCTGTAACTTTGATAAAACACCCCCCGAAGCCTGTTCAACGCTTGTAAATCCCTGTTCAATATGACGAACTTCTTGCGGACTCAATCCTTGAATATCCCTTTCAGTCATCGGATTTTGTTTAGCGCAAAGGTATCGCTCCAAGGTTCTTTTGAGGGGTTGATCTTTAGCATCTTTTTCCGTTAAAGCCAAGGCCGATTTTTTCGCCCAAAACGAGGATGCTTCCTGTGGGTTTTTAAAGGCTATGCAGGCTTGGGGCTGACGCAAAACCATAACCAAAAAAAACGCAGACCCTCCGAGAATAACCGATCCCGTAACCCAAAACACGAAAACCTTGTTTGCTCTTTTCATCTGCTCATAAGCCATCATGATGCCCACCACACACAAGGCCACGGCGGCACTTAATACTTGGCTGTAAAAGGTGTAAAGTACTACGATGGTCAGGTAGGTAATAAAAAACCAACGCGTTAACGCTTTCTGTTTCCAATTATAAAAGGCTAGTATGGCGGTAAAACTGAAAAAAACACCAAAACGAATATGAGACCCAAAATAACTCAACTGCCTAATATCGCTGGCCTTACCTTGACTTAAAAGCCATTGATACTGAAAAACATTGAATACGATAAGGAGTAAAAAGGTGTATAGAAGGATCGAAATCAAGGCCTTTACTTGCGGTTTAGTCCATCGATGGGTAAATACCATTAATAACGTCAAGAGTATAAAGGTAAGCCTAACCCTAACCCCATTAATGCCTTCGGATAGGTTTTCAGACCAAAATAAACTGACCACATGCAAAAAGAAAAAGGCAATAACCAACCAAATCCATGGATGTTCTTTGCCCACTAAAACCCACCGATCCATGAAACCTGTTTTTTCCTTCTTTGTAAAAAAAGAAACCAATGCCCAAAGCAGCCATGAAATCATAGAAATGGACATTAAAACTTTACTACAGGCAATCCCTATAACAAAAAGTACGGCAAAAAGAAAAGGTGGGGTTACCATAGAAAAGAGGTTCCTTTTTCCATGCTTAGTTAAGTCTTAATAGGTTATTATAGCTTGCCTTGTCCTCCAAAACACGAATGCTCTCTTTAAGGTTATTGTCGCTTTTAAAGGATCGAATGATCTGACCCTCTTGAAAGTAATATCGGCCGATAATTTCTTGTTCCAAAAGGGCTTTAATGTCCGCATAGTTCTTTTCGAAATCTTTTTGGTGAAGTTCTTGAACCTTTTGATCGAGTCGCTCCATTTCTTCTTTTACTACTTGATAATTATCTGAAGCCAAAAGTTCTGTTTTTAAAGAGGCTAATAATTTTTGATCCGGGGTATTGACAACAAAATTCTTAGCTTGTACAAACGCTTTGAATTCATTCATGCCTTGTTCAGAATGCGTGTAATCGATTTCATTTTCTATTTTCTGATGGTTGTTTACGAATTGGTTTACATAGAAAAAAATTAGGTTTTTACTTATTAATCCCTGCACATACTTGGAATAAAATGAATCCTTTATGACAACATCCGGTTCAATCCCTCTTCCGTCAATAACCGGGCGACCATTTTTGGTGTAAAACTTTTGAAGTAGGCTGTCAGGAATCTCTTTTGGTTTCATGCCCTCAGCCTTGTCGTAATATTCTAGTCGTTGAACACAGCGTCCGGAAGGCGTGTAATATTTCGAAATCGTCAACTTTATTTTTGAACCATATTTTAAGTCAAACGTCCTTTGAACCAATCCTTTTCCGAAGCTCGTGCTCCCTACGATTACCGCTCGATCTAAATCCTGTAAGGCCCCCGCAACAATTTCGCTGGCAGAGGCACTGTTTTCATCAATCAAAACAACGAGAGGCATGTCAGGCACTATTGGATTTTCCAACGTTTTATAGGTCATGTTTTCCTTTTCATTCCTGCTTTTGGTGGTCACTACGCTCTGTCCCTTGGGAACAAAAAACCCAACAATTTTTACTGCCTCCATAAGCAATCCTCCTCCATTGCCCCGCAAATCCAATATTAATTTCTCCATGCCTTGGTTCTTTAATTCTACCAAGTTTTTTCGAACAGACTCTGCAGCAGTTTGCGTAAAACTACTCAAGGACAGGTAACCAATGTTTTTAGACACCATCCCTGCGTAAGGAACATCGGGAAGTTGAATTTCCTCACGAGTAATGGTAAAAACGAAAGGCTTTCCTTCTCGAGCTATTTCCACCTCAACCTTTGTTCCTTTAGGTCCACGCAACGCACCCGACACTTCATCCGTGGATTTACCAATAGAGGACTTTTTATCAATACTTATGATCTTATCTCCTGCCCTAATTCCCATCTTTTGAGCTGGCTTTCCTTCGTACGGTTCTGTAATGTAAACCGCACCATCCATCATACCTATTAAGGCGCCAATGCCACCATACTGGCCCGTGGTCATCAGTTTATAATCTTCAATGTTCGCTTCATGGTAATAAACCGTGTATGGGTCGAGCTCCTTTAGCATAGCATCTATGGCTGCCTTTGCTAATTTTCCGTGTTGAACCTCATCAACAAAATGCAGGTCTAAATTCTCGTAAATCTGGTCAATGATTTCTAGGCTTTTAAGTTCCTCAAACGCTTCTGTTTGTGCTGATAATCTATTTCCTATTAAAACAAATAGAATTCCTAAGAGAATATATATTTTTCCGATCATAGTTTTAGTAATATAGCTTTTAATTTTTCTTGTAGTAACGTTTGTGTTGGTACCTCTTCCCAAAGATACGTGATACTCAGATGAAAAAACCCATTTTTTTCTGTCGCCTTGGACAAAATTAAGGGTTTGTTTTTTCTTAAAAACTCCCTGATCATTCGTTTGATATGGTTTCGAGTTACGGCCTTTTTAATCTTCTTTTTTGGCACGCTAATCAACACAGCAAAACCAGGGGGCGAATGTAAGGCCAGGGAAGAACGCAATAAAAAAGGAAATACAAGTTGTTTTTCTTTGCTCTGAAACAAATGTTCAATGGCTTTTTTACTCGACAACCGGTATGCTTTACTAAAGCCCTCCTTCATGACACAAAGGTAAGCATTCAAAACCCGTTAATCCATGGTTGCTGTTCCACTTCCTTTATAAAATTGGATTTTTATCTTTTGACCAGGCTTCACCTGCAGGGGGTCATCCAACACTTTTTCGTTAGCACGCACAATAGCATAGCCACGAGAAAGCACACTTTCCGGACTCATGAGTTGGATTTGTTTCTCTACCCATTCCATACTGCGATGCTGATCCATAAGGCTGGTTTTTCCTTGATGCAATAATTGATGGTGGCTTTTCCAGAGGTCAAGCACTCCTTTTTGAAGCTGGCGTTCTCCATGCTCTGCTAATGACTTAGAAATGACCTTGAAATATTGCTTCGAAAACCGCAAAACAGAAGGAATGAAATAGTGTATCCCTTTGCTATGATTACTCACTCGCTCTTTCTCAAAACGGATAATCGTTTGGGTTTGGGGGCTTAAGGCATTACGTAAGAAATTAATGGTTTGCTGAGCGTGTCGAATAGCATGGTTAGAAATGGAATGCACTTTTACTCCATAAGCGTAAAGCGCATCCGCTTGTTGATAAAATTGAGCAACGATCTGATTTGCCAATTCGGAAGGGGTAATAGCATGCGCATGACAGACCATTTCTGTGGCGGTTAAATTGGTAGAATGGCCTATACCACAAAGTACCGGCAATGGGAAGTTGGCAATTTCTTGACACAATTGTAAATCATCATAACACGAAAGACCTACCTCTGCCCCTCCACCCCGAACGATAACAACGGCGTCAAAACAATCCTTTATTTTTGCAATGCTCTTCAAACTCACCACCATCGATTTGGCCCCTTGGTTTCCCTGAACCAGACTATTAAACAGATACGTTTCGATACCGAAAACACCTTTCGTTCGCTGAAGGACATTCATAAAATCGGACAACCCTTTACTGGAGGCCGCCGAGATAACCGCAATTCGTTTAGGTAAGGGCAATACAAGGCTTTGATTTTTCTGTAATATTCCCAAATTACTGAGCGCTTTCAGCGTGTCTAAACGAAGTTGATGTAAGGCTCCTAAAGAAAAAGATGGGTCTAAATCGATGAGGTTCAACGTAAGTCCATATACTTCGTGATAATCGATTCTTATTTCCATCAGCATCTCTTTACCTTCTGCAAACGGTTCTTTCACGGTTTGTTCAAAAATCCGTCGAATTCGATCAAAGTTCGTTTTCCAAATGATGCCGTTCATGCTTGCCAGGATTTGACCCCCCTCCCTTTGCACCAACTCGGGGAAGGCATGCCCACTTTGAGACAGGTTTAACTTATAGATTTCCGCTTTTACCCAATACGTCAAATGGTAACGATCCTTCAATGTTTTTTTTATCGAGTTGGCCACTTGAATAAGCGTGAATACTGCGCGTTCCATGTCTTTAAAAGTAATGAAATTGTGACTTGATTGAATTTTGACAACACGATTTATTGTCTTACCTTTGCCCCCTAAAACGCGTTTTAATGGGTGTCAAATTGTTTGCGGGTCGTGCCACTAAATCCCTGGGTGAGCGAATTGCTTCCTCATATGGGACCCAACTTGGTGACGTCAGGGTTACCACCTTTAGTGACGGTGAATTTCAACCGAGTTTCGAAGAAACGGTTCGTGGACAAGATGTGTTTATTATTCAATCCACTACACCTCCGTCCGACAACTTGATGGAATTACTCTTACTTATTGATGCGGCTCGAAGAGCCTCAGCCCGTAAAATTATTGCTGTAATTCCATATTTTGGATATGCTAGACAAGACCGTAAAGACCAACCAAGAGTCGCTATTGGTGCGAAATTAGTGGCCAATATGCTCATGGCGGCAGGTGCGGATCGAATCATGACTATGGATTTACATGCAGACCAAATTCAAGGTTTTTTTGAAGTCCCTGTGGATCACTTATTTGGTTCTACCTTGTTTGTGCGTGAAATACAAAAACTAAACCTAGAAAACGTAGTCGTTGCTGCACCCGATGCCGGAGGAGCAAAACGAGCGAATTCATACGCCAAGACCTTAAATTGTGGTTTGGCTCTTTGTCATAAAAACCGGAGGAAGGCTAATGAAATTGCCGAAATGACCGTAATTGGTGAGGTAGGCGGTAAAGACGTAATCATCATCGATGACATGTGTGATACGGCTGGAACCTTAACCACGGCTGCGGACCTCTTAATTGAAAAAGGAGCTAAAACAGTTCGGGCTTTTTGTACCCATGCCGTTCTCTCCGGGCCTGCATATGAGCGCATCGAACAATCAAAATTAACAGAACTTATCGTAACCGATACTATTCCGATCACCCAAAAATCCTCAAAAATTAAGGTGCTTTCGGTGGACCATTTATTCGCCGATGTGATCAATCGGTTGGTAAATAATGAATCGATAAGCCTTCACTTTGTAATTACTTAAATTATATATATGAAAACAGCACAATTGAGCGGTTCGCTTCGAGCGAACGTAGGGAAAAAGGATGCTAAAGCCCTTCGAAACGAAGGCTTGGTTCCTTGTGTGCTTTATGGGCAAGGCGAACAAACGCACTTTGCGGTAAAGCAAGTACAAATGGAAAAAATCGTTTTCTCTCCGGATGTTTTTCGGATTGAACTTGATTTGGAGGGGAAAAAAGCTAGCGCCATCATCCGTGAAATCCAACAACACCCAACGAAGGATACGGTACAGCACGTTGATTTTCTTGAATTAAACGATGCCAAAGAGTTGCGCATTAAGTTACCCGTTCGCCTGTCAGGTTCATCTCGAGGGGTCATGGCGGGAGGAAAACTAATGCAAGTTTTTCGCCACCTTCATTGCCAAGGGTTGCCTGGGGCACTGCCAGAGGACATTAAAATTGACATTTCTCCCCTTCGAATTGGTGATTCCGTTCGCGTGAGCAACATTAACCTTGAGGGTGTAAAAATATTAGATCCTGCTAATGCTGTCGTGGTTGCCGTTAAAATGGCCCGAGGAGCCACCAAAAGTTCCGATGCAGATCCGGAAGAGGTTTCCGAATAATCGCTTTCATTACAAACCGCTTCGGCGGTTTTTTTGTTCCCTGCGATATCGCATTCTCAATTCGCATGGAGTACCTTATCTTTGTAAAAATCTTTAACCATGCAAATTCACGAAATTCTAGCCCAATTTGAAATAAAGGCCACAAACCCTGGTGGATATATTGGCACTGAATCGCTAGGTTCAGCTCCCCAATCCATCGTTTCTATATCTCCAGTAGATGGGAAAACGATCGCCTCAGTAACTCCCGTTACCCCTGCGGAGTATGATCGCATTATACAAAAATCTCAAGAAGCATTTACTGCATGGCGTTTGGTCCCAGCTCCAAAACGAGGAGAAATGGTACGCCAATTAGGAGAACAATTACGCGTACACAAGGAAGCCTTGGGGATTTTAGTTTCCTATGAAATGGGGAAGTCCTTACAAGAAGGGTTAGGTGAAGTTCAAGAAATGATTGATATCTGTGATTTTGCAGTAGGGTTGTCCCGACAATTATACGGGCTTACGATGCATTCTGAACGACCTGGGCATCGGATGTATGAGCAATACCATCCGTTAGGCGTTGTGGGAATCATTTCCGCATTTAATTTTCCAGTAGCCGTTTGGAGTTGGAATTCAGCCTTAGCTTGGGTTTGTGGGGACGTTTGTGTTTGGAAACCTTCGGAGAAAACCCCTATTACTGCCTTGGCATGTCAATATATCACCAACCAGGTATTTAAAGCGAATAACGTTCCTGACGGAGTTTGTTCTTTAGTGATTGGTGGGCCAGAAATCGGAAAACGTATGGCTGAGGATGTGCGCGTTCCGTTAGTTTCAGCTACCGGTTCTACCCGAATGGGTAAATCCGTGGGCGCTGCCGTGGGTGCTAGGTTAGGACGTTCTTTATTGGAATTAGGCGGCAACAATGCCATTATCATTACCCCAACGGCTGATTTGAAAATGGTGGTTCCAGGGGCAGTATTTGGGGCAGTAGGGACCGCAGGTCAGCGCTGTACCTCCACCCGTAGGTTGATTATTCATGAGTCTGTATACGATAAAGTAAAAGATGCCTTGCGAAATGCCTATGGGCAATTGAAGATTGGGAATCCATTAGATCAATCCAACCATGTTGGGCCATTAATTGACAAGGAAGCTGTTTCGGGGTATGAAAGGGCTATTTCAAAAGCGATTCAGGAAGGCGGAAAGATCTTGGTTGAAGGGGGTGTGCTTTCGGGTGATGGGTATGAAACCGGCTGTTATGTAAAGCCCTGTATTATTGAAGCTGAAAATCATTATGCTATTGTTCAGCATGAAACTTTTGCCCCAATTTTATATATAATGAAGTACAGCGGCGATGTACACCAAGCGATTGCAATTCAAAACGGTGTTCCTCAGGGGTTGTCCTCTGCCATTATGTCCAATGATTTAAAGGAGTCAGAAGCCTTTTTATCTCAAGCAGGTTCAGATTGCGGTATTGCCAATGTAAATATTGGCACCTCGGGAGCTGAAATCGGAGGGGCTTTTGGTGGGGAGAAAGAAACAGGAGGAGGAAGAGAGTCCGGTTCTGATTCTTGGAAAATTTACATGCGACGCCAAACTAATACCATTAACTTTTCCGATAGCTTACCCTTAGCACAAGGAATTAAATTCGATTTAGAATAGGATTGAATTTCCCAATTCGGCTAGGCTTTCCTATTTTTGTAAAAACAAAAAAAATGCAACTTTTAACGGTCGGTAGTGTCGCCTTTGACGCCATAGAAACTCCCTTTGGGAAATCAGATAAAATCATTGGGGGAGCAGGCACATACATCACCTTAGCCGCATCCTTTTTCAATCGCCAACAAGCGATTGTCTCCATTGTTGGCGAAGATTTCCCTCTCGCTCGTCTTGACGCTATGAAGGACCGGGGTATTGATACTTCAGGGATTCAAATCCCCGCAGGCGGTAAAACCTTTTTCTGGTCTGGAAAATACCATAATGACATGAATTCGCGCGACACCCTAGTAACTGAACTTAATGTCCTTGGTGATTTCAACCCAATTGTACCTGATGCTTTTAGGTCTGCCCCTTATTTGATGCTCGGAAATCTAAGCCCTGATGTTCAACGAAAAGTGGTTGAGCAAATGAAGGTGAGACCCACGTTGATCGCCATGGATACCATGAATTTCTGGATGGACGTTGCCATGAGTGAATTAAAGGAAACGTTGAAATGGATAGATTTGTTAATTGTTAACGACGAGGAAGCGCGCCAATTAACCGGCGAATATGCGCTTAAAACTGCTGCAAAAAAAATCGCCGCCATGGGCCCTTCTAAAGTGGTAATAAAAAAAGGAGAACACGGAGCTTTACTGTTTGAAAACGAACGGATGTTTTATGCCCCGGCCTTGCCCCTTGAGGAAGTATTTGATCCCACTGGAGCTGGGGATTGCTTTGCTGGCGGATTCATGGGTTACCTATCCCAAACAAACGATACGAGTTTTGAAAACTTGAAAAAAGCGGTAATTGCTGGATCTGCTGTGGCTTCTTTTTGCGTAGAGCAATTTGGAACCCAACGCTTAGAAGAAATAAGCGAAACAGATATCCAAGAAAGAATGCGCACTTTCTTAGCATTATCTCAATTTGATTTGAATTAAATAGCCATGGACGAATTAAACGATTGGATTAATCAAATGGCCTCCTTCGAAACCGCGGAGGATTTGATTTCCCTTGGGAAGGCTCTCAGTGAACTGAAACGCAATTTTGAAGACAGTGTCTTGGCGTTGGAGCGCGAACAACAAATCAAACTGCTGGAGTCTCGAGAACAAGGAACGCCTTATGAAACGGAAGATTATACAGCACAAAAAAGTGAATTTTATTCCCGATATAAAATCCTCGTTGAGAAAAGGAAAAGTCAACTTTCGTTAAAAGATACCTTAGAAAAGGAAAACGTAAAGCTTAAAAAAGACTTGCTCGAAGAGCTTAAGAAGATCATTGCTGCGGAGGAGAACATTGGTAGTGCATTTAATGCGTACCAACGAATACATGAAACGTGGAAAAAAATTGGTGATATACCCCGGGATCAGCGCGATGAAATACAACGAGAATATTCTAGACTTCTGGAGATCTTCTTTTATACCATGCGAATTTACCGTGAAATAAAGGACCATGATTACAAAAGAAATTTACAGTTAAAACAAAAGGTGTTAACTCAATTACAACAACTGAGAAACGAAGCGCATGAGATAAAAGCCATTGAACAGCGTTTACGCACGCTTCAAAACGAATGGGAAGAGGTAGGGCCTGTTCCAAACGAGGAATGGGAGCCCTTAAAATCAACCTATTGGGAGACGGTGCGACAAATCTATGAAAAGATTAATGCACATTACGACTCGCAGCGTCAAGTGTATGCAGAAAACATCGCACGAAAGAAAGAACTCGTAGCCCAAGTAGCCCAATTGGTAAGCGACGCCCAATCAACAGACCACCCAAAAACGTGGGATCGCATTATTCAATCGTTAAAAAACATCCAAGAATCCTATAAGACGATTGGCCCAGGAAAGAAACAAGAAAATGACGCTGTTTGGAAGGCCTTTCGGGCCGAATGCGATGCCTTGTTTGAAATAAAAAAAACGTATAACAAAGAACAAAATGAACGCTTTGCTGATAAGATCCAACGGAAAAAAGCCCTAATTGATGAATTAAAGGGATTGGTTGAAAATGCCGCCTCAAAAGAAGCTACCGCTCGCGTTATACAGTGCCAAAAACAATGGAAGGAGATTGGTCCTACGGGTAAAGCAGAACCGAAACTTTGGTCGGCGTTTAGGGCCTCATGCGATGCTTTTTTTACTAAAAAAGACGACGCCTATAAAGCACTGGATATAGAAAAGGAAGAGAATGCGGCCAAAAAAGAAGCCATCATTGAAAAAATTCAAGGGCTAATGCTTGACGAAAAATCAGAAGGTCTAGCCTTGCTCCGAGAATGTTCACAAGCCTTTAAAGCGATCGGTCCAGCACCCCAATCCAAAAGCAATGACCTTTGGAATCGATATAATCAAGCCTTACAGACGCAATATAATGCGTTAAAGCTCAACGAAGTGGAACGGGAAGACTTGCTTTTTATCGAAAAAATTCAGTCCATAAAGCCTGGGCCTGAACGCTTGAAATTACTTCAGAAAGAACGGGGAGAAATTCGGAAACAAATTGATCGAATGGCACAAGAAGCCAACCGAATGGAAACCAACCTGGCCTTTTTCGCGCGATCGAAAGGGGCAGATACCCTAAAAAAAGAGGTGGAACAGAAAATTGATGGCCTTCAAAAACAAATTGCGGTCTTAACAAGACGTTTGAAACAAATCCCACATGAATAGAATTACCAATGCCCTTTTATTTTTTATTTTCATTCCCATCTTAGCGCTTAGCATCTTTATTGGCTTTGATTTACCTATTGAATTGTTTAAAACAACCGGAAAATCCCTTCCGTATAAAGCCGAATTATTTCTTGGTTTTGGATTTTTAGTCGGCATTGTTGGCTCCAACCGTAGCATAAAACGTTGGGTAGGATGGTTTACCCTTCGTCAAAAATCTCGTTTTAAATTCACCACACCAATTAGCCAAGAACGAAAACAACGCGTCCTTGTTTATTCCATATTGGAGGCAAGTATTTCAGCCATCTTGGCTTTCGCCCTTTACTCCCTAACCCGCGAGGCCTTGGTCTGTTCCCTTTTATTTGCCCTGTTTTCGTTCGATGGCTTACTGTTTATCTCGGTGGGATTACCCGCCTTTGGGGTGGGTGTGAGTTCGAAAGCCATTTTAGTCGTTGACCGTGAGGTAACCGTTGCGTACCTTAGCGGACTTCGAAAAGTCAGTGTCTCACAACAAACCCTTTACCTTGATTATCTGAACAATCTTCAATTAACCTTTCCCATTAATTGTATTCCAGACAGTGAAAAAAATGCTTTTATTCTTACCTTAGAATCGGTAACAGACCGAGATCGAGTTCTGATTCAGAATCTAAGTACATGGAAAACGTAAAAATCTTAATTGTCGAGGATGATCTTGCCTTCGCAAACCTATTGCAAGAACGCCTTACCCTGTTGGGCTACAATCCTTTTGAACTTCTTTGTGTGGATTCCATGGAGGAAGTCGATTCGGTAAAATCAGAGTTTAACCCCGATGTTATTCTTTTGGATTTAAACATTAAAGATTCTTTAGGGATTACAACCTATACGGGAGTTTCCAAACGTTTCGAGGAAGCCACCATTATCGTGCTTTCAGGGCTTGATGACCGAGCCTTATCGTTGGAAATTGTGGCCAAAGGGGCACAAGATTATTTGCTAAAAAATGAAATAAATGCGGGAGTCTTAGATAAAACCATTAAGTATGGTATGCTTCGTAGAACCTTTCAAGTACAACTTACGGAATCGGAAAAAAAATACAAGGACTTGTTTTACAATTCCCCCCTTCCTATGCTTAAACTTACCGTAAATAGTTATCAAATTCTATTCTGTAATCAAGCAGCCCTAGACCTTTACGGGGCAAATTCCTCGCAAGAGATTGTTGGAAAATCACTAAACGACTTCATAACCTCCGAAACGAATCTAACCAACGATGACCACACTCCAAGACTTATCGGATACTACAAACAACAGACCATAGATCGGCAAGAAATTTCAACCCAGATTGTACTTAATCAGCTTAAAGAAGATAAGGAAGCTTACATTGCCCTCGTGGTAGATAAAACAGACGAATTACGTTTTGAACAGAGGAAATATGACATCATTGCCCAAGCGGAGGAAGGAGAGAAGAAAAAAATTGCTCGAGAACTTCATGATGGACTAGGCCAACAATTGGTATTATTAAACCTCCTCTTGCAAAACATTGACCCTCTTCCCGAACAAAAAACGGCCTTAGATAACATAAAACAAGTCCTACACAACTCGATTCAAGAAGTTAAAGAACTGGCGTACAACCTCCTTCCTCCAGCCCTTGAACAAGGGTTTTTAAATGCCCTTGAACGGTTCGCTCACCGAATCAATGCAACGGGAAAACTCTTGTTCGAATTGGTAATTGATCCTGAAATTGATGAAGATAGCTTTAAAAACGTTGATCGATTTAACCTGTATCGTATTGTTCAAGAATCATTAAACAACGCTTTGAAGCATTCCAACGCTTCGAAACTAATCATCGCCATCGAAAAACGTAAACATAAAATTTGTCTGGAAATTAAGGATAATGGGGTGGGATTCTCTCCCTCAAGACAGGAAACGGGGCTCGGTATTCAAAACATGAAATACCGTATGAAAATGGCCAATATACAAGGAGGTATTCAAAGCCAAGAAGGTAAGGGTGTTTGCATTACGTTAACCTTCAATACGTGAAAATCCTTATCATTCGCTTTAGTTCTATCGGAGATGTTTTATTGACGTTTCACGTTGTACATCGGTTGAAGGAAAAACACCCTGAAGCAGAAATCCACGTGCTCACCAAGGAAACCTTTTTACCCTTGTTTGAATTATTACCCATCCCTATAACCCTGCATTCGCTTGATAATTCCTTACTGCGAACCGCAAAATCTATACGGAAAGAGCATTTCACATTAATTTTAGATCTTCATAACAACCTTAGAAGCCGAATTTTACAAGCATTACTGTTAAATCATTCCTGGCGTCACGTCAAAAAATTGAACGTTAAAAAATGGCTGCTTACCGCCTTAAAATGGGATGTAGTACCTAAAAATCACGTCGTAGACCGATACCTTGCCGTCGCAGGCATTGACATTCCAGCGAAAAAACCGTTGGAATTGAATGCCGTTGCACAGAAGCTCATACCAACCCAAGCACCCTATATGGCTTGGGTAATCGGCGCCAAATTTAAAACGAAGCAGTTTCCAATGGAAAAAATTCAGGAAGTCCTTGGAGAATTAGTTCCTTCTGTTGTTTTCCTCGGCGGAGAAACGGAACGTGAAGAGTCACTCCGTCTTCCTTCATCGGCATCCGTAATAAATGAAGTAGGAAAAACAAGCCTATCCGAAGCCGCCATGTTATTAAAACATGCCGCAATGATTGTTACAAACGATACTGGCCTCATGCACCTCGCCGCATTTTTTAATAAACCCATGGTCGTACTTTGGGGAAGCACCGTGCCATCGTTTGGCATGGGACCATATGGCGTTAATCGGGTGATGCATGTTGAGGTGAATGGGTTATCGTGTAGACCCTGTTCAAAAATTGGATTTAATCAATGCCCGAAAGGACATTTCCATTGCATGATGTTACACCCCTCCAAGCGCATTGCTTCACAAATTAATGCGTTATGGTATGAAGAAATTGGAGAACATGTTGGATCGCAGCTTCATCAAAAGTAATGTCTATAGACCCATATTCATTAGGATTGCCCGTTAGGGAAGGCTGAAAAAGGTGGTTTAATCCATCGAGCGCCTTGATTTCCTTGATTTTTCCCGGTCCTGGGTTACAATAGGTGCCAATCGCTTCTAAATTCATTTTAGCCGGAACTTGTAAGTCCGTGGTTCCGTTCAATGCGAGGTAATGACAACCAATTTTTTTCAAATCAACCCTTGGGTCATAATTTAAAAAATAGAGCATCCAAGGATTTATGTAAGCGTCAATGTTCATTTTAACCCAGTCTTTACGGTCTGTTATCCCATTTTTTTGAAGCTCTTTTTTCTTTATGTTTTTAGCATATTTAGTTAAAAAAGCTTCCGCGTTTTTCATTA
>JBJTWF010000067.1:0-3367 GCA_046081565.1 Flavobacteriales bacterium
AGGAAATCCAGTTTTTCTATCGGTTTCCACCATGCCGTCAATGGTAAAAATTGATTTTTCTTTATTGTAAACCGTAGCTTTTAATTCAAGAGCAACGCTTGTTGGGTTGATGGAGCGAACGAAATAGGTGCATTGAATGGTGATTTCCTTTTGTTGTACCACCTGTTTATTGGTTTGTTTCCATGAATCTCCAATCCCAAGGGGATTGGTAGGGAATTCAGGCATGAAACCATTGGATTGATTGGATTTAATCTGGGCATCGAGTTGGGCATTGTCTGCTTTCATGCTTAATACCTTTCCGAGGCGACTGTAGGTTGCATAGGAATACCCGTTCAAGAGGGGTTCAAGTTGCTTCCTTGTTTCAGCGTTGATTTCTGAACCGTTTGTCTTCGCTTGGATATCCATAATTTTCATGCGCGAATTGACATCTCCATTAGGAAGTACGTCCAAGGTCTGCATTTCCGTGGTTAATGTCATTCGTAATACATCTTTCCCGAGATTGGATTTCATGGTTAAGGCCATGGTTTTTCGGCTTCCTTTTTCGGGAATGAATTGTAATAGAACCTTTTCTTTCGAAGCGCTTCCTTCGAGGTTAATCGCTACTTTTTCAAGTGCACTGGTATCTTTTTTGGGAAGAATAATACCGTTTTTCTCTTCACCTTTTTTGGATGTTTCTCCGCAGGAAGTAAAAAAAAGGAATTGTACTATGCATAGAATAGATAAAAAAGTAATTGCTTTCATGCCTAAAAATTTAAGCAAAGGTACGTAAATATTGAGCGGTAACCTTTGGTAAGCATGGTGGATTGCAGGCGCCGAATCAGGCTAAATTTCCACATTCGTCAGCCAGAATTACGATTCCTTTCTACCTTTGCAGACAAAAAGGCCATGGATTCAATCACACAAATCGTATTAGGAGGTGCCGTTGGAGAATTAGTGGCAGGTAGAAAATTAGGGAATAAAGCGATATTATGGGGAGCAGTGGCAGGCACTATTCCGGATTTAGATGTTTTTTTTCGGGTTTTTTATCATCCAATAGACGCCGCCCTTGTGCATCGTGGGTTTTCCCATTCCATTTTTTTTGCCGTGCTTTTTGCGCCTTTCCTCGCTTGGGTTTTTAATGCTTTTTCGAAAAAGACAATCGGCTTTAAAACGTGGTTTCACTTGTTTTTTTGGGGAATCTTCACCCATCCAATCTTGGATATGTTCACCAATTACGGCACGCAGTTTTTTTGGCCATTATCCTATCGCATTACGTTTAATTCCGTCTTTGTCGTCGATCCATTTTACACACTCCCATTTCTTGTGTGTTTGGTTGCGGCCATGTTTTACCATCGGGAAGATATAAGGCGAAGGAAATGGAATCGGTTTGGACTATTATATTCCACTTCTTATTTGATGCTAGGATTAGCCATAAAGGGATTTGTATTTTTCTCCTCAAAACGAGAACTACAAACGGATGGCATTGTGATTTCCCGTATGATGGTCACGCCGATGCCTTTTACTCCTTTTTACTGGTACGTACTTGCAGAGCAGGATACTTGTTTCACTGTGCGTTACAGGAGCTTATTTCGTAATCGGTTAGATCAACCTCATTATACGATTCCAAAGGGGCCTATTCGCATTGATTCGTTGCGTTGGAAAGGAGAATCTTTCAATGGACCACTCAAACAAATAACGGATGGTTATGTCCTATTGGAAGAAAGGGGCAATGAATTAATCGTTTACGATTTACGGTTTGGCTTGTTAACGAAGTTCACCAAAGGTCAAATCAATCGTCCGTTAATGGGATACACGATGAAGAAGAAGCAGGGTTTAATCGTACAAACGGAACCCATTCAACGAATTCAAGACTGGAAATATGTAGCTTTCGAAGCCTATTGGAAGGAGGTGTTTGGAGCAAATTCCATTCGGATTCAATCGCCAAAAAAGTAAGGTCGAATTTCCTTGTATTCTTCAATCAACTGCGTGACCCGTTTCGTTCGATCGGTAATTTCACGGTTGCTACCCATTTCCTTTTCTGCTTCGCATTCATTGCTGCGTAACAAATACCGGATGGATTTTTCGGTAGTCGAAAAGTAAAACCGTTCCTCTTGTTCGCATGATTCCCCTGCACTGTATGCGTATACAAAAAATATGCGGCCTTCCTGAAGATAAAATATCGTCTTCGCCTCTCCTTCATAATACGCATAATTTGCTTCAATCACTTCATATCCTTGGTTTAACAGGCAATGCCGGAAGGTATGAGTTGTTTCATAGGGGCCATTTCCTAAATCTTCTACAAAGGGCGTCGTGACAATATCACAACAATCCCGATTGGCCTCGAATTGTGAATTGGCTTCGGCATACATTTGTCGGATTTGTTGTACCCTCGTATTTACCTCTTGGGCTTTTCAAAGGGAAACAACAACGAGTACAATTGCGGAAAGGAGTACATTTTTCATGGCTTACCGTTTGATTGCTGTGGAGCACCTGGTAACGAAGGTTCTCAAGGTTTTTAAGGCTACCATTTAACTATTTGATTTCCAATGGTTTCTTCACCAAAAGTACATCGCAACCAATAACTTCCTTTTGCAAGGGTTGTCACTTCCAAGCTAAAAGGACTCAGTTGGTTTTCGATCGACTTTATTATCCGTCCTGAAAGGTCGAATAAATCAAACCGATATGACTTATCTGCTGGAAGGTTATGGTGTATGGTTAATTGCTCACCAACCGGGTTAGGATAAATTTCCACGTTCATTGCGCCTTCCGTAATCTGTAGTTGTTTTGAATTTTGAGCCGAACATCCTAAGCTGTCCGTAACGGTCAAGGTAAGGGAATAAATTCCTGGGGAGGCATATATGTGACTCGTCATCATGCCTGTGCTGGTTTGTGTTTGATCTCCAAAGTCCCACACGTATTGACTAGTGGGGCCATTAGCACCCGCGAAGGCATAGGTGACATCACCGGATACATGCATGATCTCAACGATGGTTGAGTCTGGGATGGAGAGGGAAACCTGAAAAGGAAAGGAGTTGTAGCATCCAAAAGCATCTTCAACCGCTAACACATAAGATCCTGCGCTTTCCAAAAGAATATCAGGGGTTTCAGGCCCTGGTATCCAATTGTAACTGTACAAGGGGTTGTAGGGAGCGGTATAGGTGATTCCCACACAAACCGTGGTGTCTTGAGGAATCTGCACCGTGGGTAATTCCGCTCCAAAGGGGGCCAAAGTTTGGTCGATCCACGTAAGCCGTTGGTACATGAACACCTTCAAATTAAGCACTTGCTGGGAGTAAGGCACACCGTTCAACGATTGCCAAATCGCAAAATTACGCTCAGCGGGTCCTTGATACAACAAGTCCGCAGTGCTGTCGATAAAGGCCATGAA